>NZ_JBHIMJ010000010.1:0-122860 GCF_042194035.1 Bartonella sp. OC16QHHD
ATCGAAGAGCCAACGGCATGAGAGGCTTGCATATCCACTTTCGTGTTTTTGGTGCGAAGATGATACTCCATCTCATCGTTTCTTACCCCTATTGTTACCTCCCCTTGGGCGCCAAGAGCAACATTGCCCTTGGCATCTATATCGGAAGCAGCAATATGGATATCTTTTCCAGAGAGAACAGTGGTCTCTTTTCCAGAACTTAGATGAGAGCCATTGTGTAAAGCAACATGAGATGTTTGATCCCCGCGATGGCTATTGGCACTGTTGCGTGTGGCATCAATAGAAACATTCCTCTCAGCTTGTAAGGAAAGATTATCCGTTGCTTGAACATCAGAGCCTAGAATATTCAAATCTTGTCCAGAGAGAAGTGGGCTTGATGTACTTTGAAAAATATTTTTTTAAACAAATGTGTGAATACACAACAACAAGTGTATTCCGTTTAGGGCGTTCTGTTTTGCATGAGGAGTATGTCCCATTAAAAAATGCAATAAACAAAAATGTAAGACAATGCATCATCTTCATTTTCATTATTTAAAAGACATTACTCTAAATGCTTTTGAAAACCGTAAAGCTAAATTAAAAGAAGATGATAAAGTTGGAAACTAGTTTTTCTTTTTGTAACTTTATATTCTTCTCCAATGAGGCTGTATTCCCGTTTCAGAACTTACTCCAACAGATATACGCAATACGCTCGCTCTAATCTGGCATATAAAAGTAAACTAAAGTTCATCACTGATTATGATCTTGTCCTATTTCTGAGATTAATTAAATACTTTTCACTTAAGCGTAAAATGATAGCCGTAATATAAGATTTTATGTAATAAGTAGTTATAAAATCGATGCATACTACTAATTCGCCTTTTATAATATAAAACTTTTTTTAAGCCTTATAATACAAAATGATACCAATAAAAATTAAGGGATTAAGAGAGATAAAATAGAGAGCTAATAAAATAAAGGCCCCGTTAAACGAGGCCTTAGTATTTTTTGTGCTGATAATTTCATTTTTTCGAAATTAGAATTTGTAAGCGACACCTACACGGAAGTCATTGGTTTTGTAGTTGAATTCACGTGTATCGTTTGCGAATTTCTTTTTACCAAAATCGGAGTAACGGTATTCTGCACGTAAAAGAACGTTGTCTGTCATTGCAAAGTCAACACCGCCACCAATAGTGAAACCAACCATTGTCTTCGTGTCATCAGCCCAAGTACCACCAGTCAAATCTACATTTTGCTTAACTGGTGGGTTTTCCACCACATCAGCATTCTGCTCAACCTTAGCTCTCTCTCCTTTTCCTGCAACTGACTGAATGCCCTGTACCTGCGCATAGGCAATACCACCAGCAATATAAGGCATAATACGGTCAACAGCAGCAAAACCGATACGAACGCGTGTAGCACCAGACCATTTTTCTTTGTAACTGTGCTTTTCCGTTACCTTGTCGCCTTTTTCAAACTGTTGCTGACCTTTTAATTCAACCTTAGCTTTTTCAAGGGCAGCATTAAAATCTGCTGCATTTTTTTCAGTAAGAGTCAATTCACGGGCTGTTTTTGATTCTTCACGGTCCGCCCAAACTGCATCAGTTTCAACACCGAGAATGAGACCATTTCCAAGGTCTACGTTAGATCCGGCATAAATCCCACCCATGAAACCAGAAGGACTAGGTGTATTATCTTTTTTGAAAAGTTCTTTATCTTCTCCTGGAATAGTTACTTTAGTTTTACTCGAAAAGTTACCAACTTGACCACCAAGATAAAAGCCTGTCCAAGAAAATGAAGGGGCTGCTGCGATAACTGCTGGGGCTGTTTCACGAGGGATGATAATATCAGCAGCTTGTGCTGCAGAAGCTGAAATTAAAGCGGCAATAGAAGTTGCTATTAAAGATTTTGTATTCATAATTTTGCTCCTAAATTAACTATCAAACGACCTTACAAGATTACAGATAGAAAAGCTGTAGTAAAAATATCACAATCATACAAATAAAACCCCAGAAAACAGCGGTTTTTTAAAAGTCAATATCTTTTGGAAATTTAATTTTTTATTAATACTTTTTATTCATAATTGCACTTTTGATGAAATTAGAACTTGTAAGCGATACTTACACGAAAGTCATTGCTTTTGTAGACTAGTTTAAGATAATCCTTTTTAAATTCCTTCTTAGCAAAGTCTAAGTAACAGTATTCCGCACGAAGCAGAATATGATCTGTCATCGCGAAATCTATACCACCACCAAGGATAAAACCCTCCATCGTTTTTGTTTTATCAAATACTGTAGCAGAAACTCTTTACTTGGCTTACCCATTTTCCCAACTTTTTTGTTCCTGAAACTTTACCAACACCTTGTATTTGCGCATAAGCAATACCACCAGCCACATAAGGCATAATGCTGTCAGCGACAGAAAAACCAACACGAACCCGTGTTGCACCAGACCATTTTCTTTGAAACCAATGCGATACACTGCTGTGTCACCCTTTTGAAACTTTTCATTTTCATCCAATGTGACACCAGCATCTTTAAATTTATCATTAAAATCATCAATCACAAGAATCTTTGAGACCGTCTTCGTCTCTCCTCGGTCTGCCCAGACTGCATCGGTTTCAACACCTAGAATGAGAACATTTCCAAGATCTACGTTGGAACCTAAATAAATACCACCGATGAAACCGGAAGGCATAGGTAGTGCATCTTTATCTAAAGTTTTTTCTTTTGTCTCAAAATCAAATACATAAACTTTGACTTGAAAAGTTGCCAACTTAACTACCAAGATAAAAACCTGTCTAAGAACACGAAAGAGCTGTGATAACTGTTGGAGCTGTTTTACGAGGAATGACAATATCAGCAGCTTGTGCCGCAGAAGCTGTAGTCATAGCGATAACAAAAGTTGTTACTAAAGATTTTATATTCGTAAACTTTGCTCCTCATTTATTTACGAGCACAGTATTATACGACTACAAAAAAAACGCTGTAGTAAAATGATACAATCATAGGAAACGAAAGCTGACGCAAGATAAAGTCATTTCATAACTTCACGTTTCATAAGAATTTTCATAAGAAATTGTAAGTTACAAGTATGTGTAAATTATTGATTTTATGGCATAATTGTTATCTGTCATTTATAAAAATCTTTTTAAGAAAATCTAAATAATATTTTTTACTCCCCTAATAAATATAGGGTATGTGATAATATAACAACAGAAAAGAATAGAGGCCCTGTCTTTGACAGAGCCTCTTGGAAGTTTATTTCGTTGTTGACGAAATTAGAATTTGTAAGCAACACCTACACGGAAATCATTGGTTTTGTATGCTAATTTATCCCCGTCCTTTACAAATGCTTTTTTACCATAGTCTGAGTAACGATATTCTGCACGCAATAGAACATTGTCTGTCATTGCAAAATCAATACCACCACCTACAGTGAAACCAACCATTGTTTTCGTTTCATCAAACACTTTAGCAGAAGCAATTTCGGCACCATCAGCTGTCGCTGCCTTAAGAGAATCAACCACTTGCAGCTGCGTATAAGCAATACCACCAGCAACATAAGGCATAATGCGATCAACGGCTGCAAAACCAACACGAACGCGTGTTGCACCAGACCATTTTTCTTTTATAGAGGTGCTATCTATACGTTTGTCAGTCGCCACGATACCAGCAATAGTTTTTCCTGTAGCAGGTGTAGCTTTAGCTTCTGTAAGCTCATCTTTGAAACTGTCAAGGCCTGCTTCCCCAATGACTGCTGAATGCGCTTTTGAATCTTCGCGGTCAGCCCAGACTGCATCGGTTTCAACACCTAGAATGAGGCCATTACCAAGATCTACGTTAGAACCTACATAAATACCACCCATAAAACCGGAAGGCTTAGGTGTCCAGTCTTTATCTGTAATTTTCTTTTTTGTTTCTGAATCAACTACATCAACTTTACCTGAAAAGTTACCAACTTGACCACCGATATAAAAGCCTGTCCAAGAAAATGAAGGGGCTGAGATAACTGCTGGGGCTGTTTCACGAGGGATGATAACATCAGCAGCTTGTGCTGCAGAAGCTGCCGCTATAGCGATAACAGAAGTTGTTACTAAAGATTTTATATTCATAAACTTTGCTCCTAATTTATTTATGAGCACAGTGCTACAAGATTACAGAAAGAAAAGCTGTAGTAAAAATGATACAGTCACAGAAAATGGAGGGCACATCCCAGACAAAATCGCTTCATAGCTTGATTTTGTACGAAAAACCTAAAGATATATATATATATAACTTATTGATTTTTAAATGTAATTCTTGTTTATTGTCTATGATTTTTTTAAGAAAACCTGAATAATATCTTTTCATATCCACAATAAATTATGTATTGTGTGATAATATAGCAACAGAAAATAACAGAGGCGCTGTTAAAGACGGCGCCTCTGTTATTTAACTTATCATCTGTTAAAATTTGTAAGCAACACCAACTCGGAAATCATTGGTTTTGTAAGATGTCTCATATTTATCATTTGAGAATTTCTTTTTACCAAAATCAGAGTAACGATATTCCGCACGGACAATAACGTTATTGGTCATTGCTAAATCAACACCAGCACCCAGAGTGTAACCAACAAGGGTCTTTGTTTCATCAGACAAGGTACCAGAAGCTATTACTTTGTCTGAATCTTTGCCTGTTATTGAAATCAATGCAGTATCTTGAAGCTGGGTATAAGCGATACCACCAGCAACATAAGGCATAATGCGTTCAGCTGCAAAACCAATACGTACACGTGTCGCACCAGCCCACTTTTCTTTAAAAGTGAAACTGTGGGTTCGTTTAGCACCAGGTTCAAGCGCATCTTTACCAATATTAATTCCAGATTCTGTTAATATCTTCTTAATATAATTTATGTGATTTGGAGCAATAACATATGTGTTTCCTGTCTTCGTATCATCTTTATTAGACCACATGATATCTGTATCAACACCTAGAATAAGGCCATTACCAAGATCAACGTTGGAACCTGCATAAAGACCACCCATGAAACCAGATAGTTTAGGCAAAAGGTCATCAGGCACTGGAATCTTTTTTCCATTACTGAGAATATCCATTTTCGTTTTACCCGAAAAACCACCAATCTGGCCCCCAACATAAAAACCTGTCCAAGAAAAAGTTGGAGCAACAATAACGGGAGCAACAGGTGTTGGACTTGGGGGAACAATAACATCTGCTGCTTGTGCTGCTGAAGCTGAAACAAAAGCGAAAGCAGAAGCTGTTATTAACCATTTCATATTCATATTTTCTCTCCATAGCTGAATATTTATTTGAACACACCATTTCATATAGAGCCCCATCTTCAGATATCTGTAGCAAAAATGATACACTTATAAAAAAAACAAAAAGCCAATCAAAGTACCCTTAATTGCTTGATCTGTAATAAATGAGAATAAAACTATGCCCATGCACAAATGATCTCTTTTTCTCACATTTGCTCTCCTTTATAAATTTTGTAAAAAAACTGCGTCACAATACCCTCCGTGTAAAGCGTGTGCTATTGGAATGAAAATACAATATATTGATTTATAATGAAAAAATATTTTTTATATTAATTCGTCTGCAATATTGAAGATGTTCTTATCTTAAGCCTTTTTATATTAAAGAAACCAAAACCATCCCCCTGCACCTCACAAACGAGCAAGTGTGTGAATAGCTCTTTGATTGTTTTTTCTTCATTGTAAAGAATGCTTATACCGCATAAAACAAGATCTCCACTACCCCATGGACTGCAACAAGATTACATGCAATTTCATTACACTTGCTCTTTGTTTTTAATTTAGGCATTTATGCCTTTTTGACATACTTACCATTTTTTTCTTCTCTCAACCTTATAGTAAATCTTTTCAGAGCTTCAGCCTTATTTGTAGGATATCATTTCATACTCCTTTACAAGACTAAATTGAAAAAAATGCCTAAAGACAGACAACCGGTATGATAAACATTAAAACTTATATAGAAATCTCCTTAAAGCTGAAAAAACGAGAAATCTTTCTTAAAGTTTTCACACCACACCTTGCTTTAAAAATCATGAATTTGGCAGAAAAAATATCTGATATTTTGAATCATAGACAAATGAATATTTTATAAACTGTAGTCGAAGCATACCATCAAAGATCAAAAGTTTAACATTTTTGTTGCTTCACTCGATTTTGATGAAGTATCCTCTCAGATCCTCTCTGCAAACAGCTTAGTTTCTTGTCAAGAGGATTTTTCTTAACTCCTTACTTATGTGATTCACTTAACTAAAGGCTCTCTGGACAAGCCCTACTCTAAAAACACTTATCAAGGAGTTTTATATGCGCTGTATAGTCACGCTTAAATGACAGTATTTACAGTATAACAGCGTAACCCAAAATCGGGAGGTTATATTTATCCAAACCCATGAATTTTGTAACGAGCGATTGCCATTATACAGAGTATTCTTGCACCGAAATCCACCTCCCCATATCTTTTCCAAATAGTACTCTTCACCCCCTCCTTACACAATTATAATACCCTTTGCGAACAACTGCTCCTCCACTTTTCAAATGATAAAAAATATCTCCTCTCTTCAATTCCCGATCATACGTTAGACCTCTTGATGTTGTTTTCTTACTTTTTAATAACTCATTGGACTTCGTCTAAATAAATCTGGTCGTCTTCCTTTCCTTAATCCTTTTTTAGGCTTTTGAAATCTTTTTTTACCAGAATATGATACAGGTACTAACTCAGCTGCTGTTATGCATTGGTTGTTATGCGTGCAAGAAAGTTCCATTTGAACAACTTCAGAGAAGATCTTGCTCAACTGTTCACTAGAAAAAAGATCTCTAGGAGGAACAAGAGAAGGTATACCCTCTATTAACTTTTGAGAAGACAAGAAAGAAGCACCCTGAGCTACAGAGATTGAAGCAAACGTAGCAAAAGCCGTAATAAAATATTTTATGTTCATAAATTTAACCTCGTATAAATATCCATAATGGATTTTATCTAGTGTCTTCATTGCAAATTTCCAGAAAAAATAGCATGTTTATAGATAAAAAGTGAGAATCCTCAAAAAACAAGGCTTTGAAGCATTTTAATTTTAAAATAAATGCAAATTGCCCCACTTTACAAACATAGAAATCACTTGTTTGGCAATGCATAAAAGCACAAAATATCGTCTGGGGAGAATAAACTACACAAATGTCATATCAACATATTGATTTATAAATCCCCCCTATTGAATGAGCGCTCTCAGTATCATAAGATTATCTTATTTTAAATTCGCTCATTATACATTAAGCAAAATTATTCGCTTACATGTCATAAATGAGGTTGATATATGGATAAGACTCTTGAAAAAAGGAGTTTTATCTTATAAAGTCATTTAAACGCAAAAGTTAACATTTTAACTTGGTAAAAGCATATTCCTTGCTAACTTGTTTCTAGGTCACTTTCTAGGTGTCGTTCTTTGCATTGTTCAGTATAATCGTGGTTATCTTTATATATTAATCATATAATATATTGATTTATAATGATAATATAGCGTTATCCATATTAAATTAGAACTCCGAATACCATAAAACCCTTTCATTCCAAATCTTCCTCATGTTGAATCAACCAAAACCATTTGTTTGTACATTACAAGTGGGGAAGCCTATGTGGAGTGAAACTGTACAATAAAGGACTAAAAATGCCTTTTATGAAACGTCTCCAGTGCCAAGGGTTGTCGCAAAATTGGGTGTTGGCAAAATGTGTGATAGTAGCGGCTTGTTAACTCTATAAGCGTAAGATGGTAGTGTTCAATAGATTTTATATTGGTATTGGAGGCTTTATCGTTATATCTTTTATGAGCACCGCCGTAAAATGAACTTGGGTGTCGGTTTCTTTACAAAAAGTACATGAATTAGCAACACAAATATATTCCGTTTAGGGCGTTCTGTTTTACATGAAGAACGTAAATCCATTAAAAAAGCATGAGGCAATGCGTAATCTCTATTATTTAACAGACATTGCTTTAAATACTTTTGAAAGTCGTAAAGCAGAATTAAAAATGATGGTAAAGATGAGATTGGTTTTTTACATTTACACATTCATATTCTCCCCCAATTAGGCTGTATACCGGTTTCAGAGATTTAAGTCTTCCAACCTACCGTATGTTTCCAGCCTCTCCTCAAAATTGCTTTGTTTCAAATAAAAGCTGTTACAAAAATAAAAAATATGAATTCGCAAAAGTACCTTTATTGCCTAAACTTCAAATGAAATAGCACTTAAGAATTTATTATAATTCTTATCAGAAAAGATGAGAGGATAAAATGCCCATAATGTACAAGCATTTTGTCCTCTCACATCAATAATTAACTCCATTTAAAAGCCAATTTTAAAGTTAGCCATGCGCAAAAATATCAACTTCCGCCCATCCTAAAAGATCAAGCCTAGCTCTCATAGGCAAAAATTGAAAGCATGCCTTGGCAACATTTTCTCGCTCTTCACGTCTTAAACGTTCTTCAAATATAACCTTTAAACGATGCAAATATAACACATCCGACGCAGCATATTCAATTTGTGCCTGTGATAACGTTTCTGCCGCCCAATCCGAAGATTGTTGCTGTTTAGAAATATTCACATTCAGCAATTCATTACAAATTTCTTTCAAGCCATGACGATCCGTATAAGTGCGCGTGAGTTTCGAAGCAATCTTTGTACAAAAAATAGCCTCTGGCATAACACCAAATGTATGTGCTAAAATAGCAAGATCAAAACGCCCAAAATGGAATATTTTTACGACTGCTTTATCTTCAAGAAGCTTGACCAAATTAGGTGCATTCTTTTGTCCTTTAGCAATCTGTATAATATCAGCAGTACCATCTCCAGAAGAAAGCTGAACAACGCATAAACGATCACGATGGGGTTGTAATCCTAAAGTTTCAGTATCAATCGCAACAGCATCAGTTTGATAATTATCTAAGTTTGGTAAATCACCTTGATGAACGCGAATCTCAGCCATTTACCCTCCTACTTGCTAAAGCAGCAAGAATACGCGCCCAAGACCGCTGCCCCTTATGAAACGATTTTAAATTATACTTTTCATTAGGAGAATGAATACGGTCATCAGCCAGTCCAAAACCAACCAAAAGAGTTTCCATACCAAGAATTGACCGAAAATCTGCTACAATTGGGATCGAGCCCCCCATGGCTGTCAAGACAGCAGGCACTTCCCACTCTTGTGATAAGGCATCCTTCGCCTCCTTGATAAAAGATGAATCATCAGAAATCTGAAGTGCCGGAGAAGAACCGTGATTCTTAAATTCAACCTTACAATCAGCAGGAATTGAGCTACGTACATAATCACGCAACGCTTGGCGTATTTTCTCTGGATCTTGCTTATGCACCAAACGACACGATACTTTTGCACTCGCTTGAGAAGCAATAACTGTTTTCATCCCTTCCCCTTCATAGCCGCCACTAATACCATTAATTTCCATGGTAGGACGTGCCCATACAAGCTCTAAAATGCTCCGCCCTTTTTCACCAGCTGGAACGGAAAGTCCTATAGGACCAAGAAAATTTTCAGCAGTACAATTAAGTGCATTCCATGATTGTAAAATCTGTGGAGGTGTTTCTTCTACGCCATCATAAAAACCAGGAAGTGTTGCCCTATTATTTTCATCGTGAAGTCCTGCTAAGATTTTCGTTAAAATACGAATGGGGTTAGCTGCTACTCCTCCAAAATAACCAGAATGCAAATCACGATTCGCTGCTGTGATAATAATCTCTTCTGCCATAATTCCCCGAAGAGAAAGAGCAATAGATGGTGTATCCGCATCCCACATTGACGTGTCACAAACTAATGCATAATCTGCCTTAAGTTCATCTGTATTTGCTTTTAAAAAAGGAATAAGGGAAGGAGAAGCACATTCTTCTTCTCCCTCAAATAAAACAGTAACTTTAATAGGAAGCTGCCCTGTTTCTTTCTTAAATGCACGACATGCTTCAATAAAAGTCATCAACTGACCTTTGTCATCTGAAGCTCCACGAGCACAAATAACTTTCTCTCCATCTCTCTCTTTTAAAGAAGGTGTAAATGGATCATCCTCCCATAAACTCAATGGATCAACAGGTTGAACATCATAATGTCCGTAAAACAACACATGCAAACAATCATCTGAAGGTCCTGGATGATGCCCAACAACCATTGGATGCCCCGGCGTATCACGGCGTGAAGCCTCAAAACCGATGCTTTTTAAATCCTCTACTAACCAATCAGCTGCTTTACGACATGCATCCTTGTAAGCCGAGTCTGTAGAAATCGATTGAAAACGTAAAAGAGAAAAAAGGCGTTCAAGGCTCTTCTCTATATTTCCATCAAGATGTGTTAGTACTTTATTCAGCATAAAAAAAACCTTTCAAGCCTTGTGTAATTATATTATAGATGCGATGACTTTAAGCCTCTTGTAAGATTTTGCAAGACACCTTATTCATTTTTGACATTGTGAGCAGTAAAAACTTGAACGTCCAGCCTGTAAAATGCGCATAATAGGCGCTCCACATTCCAAACATTGCTTGCCTTCTCGTCCATAAACTGAAAAAGTATGCTGAAAATAACCAAGCGAACCATCTATATGCATATAATCACGTAAAGAAGAGCCACCAGACAAAATGGCTTCAGAAATCACATTGCATATATTTTGTGCTAAAGAATCTGCAAATTCACGTGCACGTGCCGTTTTTGATGCCAATGTAAATGCACCACGTTGTGGAGACAAACGACTCCGCCAAAGTGCTTCGCAAACATAAATATTCCCAAGACCTGCAACAATAGACTGATCAAGTAAAACACCCTTGAGAGACATTTTTTTATTAACAAAAGCCTTTTGTAAATAACGACCAGAAAACGAATTACTCATAGGTTCAAGACCTAGCTTATTTAAAAGTGGATGTTCATAAAGCTTATCCGTATCGACTAAAAGCATAAACCCAAAGCGACGCACATCATTATAAATAAGACGATAAACGTCACCATTCTTTGTCTGAATCTCCATGACAAAATGATCATGTTTAACTAATTTACTTGACGCTGAACAAGCTTTTCTTAAAAAATCATTCTCTATACGCCATGAACCAGACATTCCTAAATGGCTTAAAATCGTTTCATCCTGAGAAAGATGAAATAATAAATATTTCGCACGCCGGCCAAGTTCTATAATTGTTCTGCCAATAAGGCGCTCAGAAAAAGCCTCAGGAAAAGGAAAGCGCAAATCTCTACGATTAAGTTTGACAGATACTATCTTTGCATCAGTTACAACGGACTCAAGTCCACGACGAACTGTCTCTACTTCAGGAAGCTCAGGCATTACTCTTCTTTAATAATTATACACTTTCCAATCGTATCTCTGATAAATTGACTTCTTCCCACCCCTCAAAGAACGAAGACTTCCTCTACATCTACTAAACAAATTCTTGATGAGTGGATTTTACTTGGATTCCTACTCATGTGAGTCATTTAACTAAAGGCTTTATGGCCAAACCCTGCCTTGAATATATACCACACACTCTAAAATACTTAACGTATCAATGAGGCTTACATCCCACCCCACCTCAAATGACCGTGTTTTATGGTAACAAAATTAAGCCCATTCACCCTTACGAAATACAGGAACTCTTACACCATCTTGGGTAATGCCATCTATGTCAATTTCACCAGAACCAATCATCCAGTCAATATGAATGACACTTTTATTCCCACCACGTGCTGCAATCTCTTCTGACGTCAATGATGCCCCATCTAAAAAGCATTTGGAATAACACTGCCCTAAAGCAATATGACATGCAGCATTTTCATCAAATAAGGTATTATAAAAAAGGAGGCCACTCTTAGAAATTGGTGAAGAATGGGGCACAAGGGCAACTTCGCCCAACCGGCTTGCACCCTCATCACTTTGCAAAACCTGCTGTAAAACTTCTTGGCCTGTTGATGCACGAGCCTCAACAATACGCCCTGCTTCAAAACGTACTTCAATATTATCAACCAGAGTTCCTTGATAGGAAAGGGGCTTTGTTGAGCGAACGAAACCTTCAACCTTATGAGCATGAGGAGTCGTGAAAACTTCTTCTGTCGGAATATTCGGATTGCAAATAACACCATTTTGAGCAACGGATGCACCACCATGCCATTCATGATCATCTGCCAAACCAACAGTTAAATCAGTCCCTGGCCCTGTAAAGTGTAAGGCAGAAAAACGCTGCTCATTAAGCCAAGATGATCGTTTCTTTAAATTCTCGTTATGGACAGTCCACGCCTGCACCGGATCTTCTCCTGTAACACGTGAAGCAGAAAAAATTGCATCGGCTAATTTTTTAATCGCCTCATTAAGTGGTAAAGAAGGAAACATTGCCTCAGCCCATCCTGCTGTTGGATAAGCAACAATCGACCAATTCATAGCAAAATTTGATATTTGCTTGAGTGCCGGCTGGTAAGCTATTGAAGTGGCTTTATTTAAACGTGAAACCTTATCAAAATCCTGATTGGAAAGGAGTAAAGGATTATCACCAACAATCGCTAAACGCGCTGCCCCATTTTCAAAAGCCTTTGCCATTCCCTCATAAAGCCAAGAAGGGGCACAATCAAAACTAGTTGTATGGGCATTTTCAAACCGTGTAAGCGATAACATATCATCACTAAAAATTGGTGTAATGACACCAGCACCAACCTTATAAGCATGATATGCAATACGCCGAACAAAAGGTAACGCTGAAACTGGAGCAGTTAAAACAAGATCCTGCCCCTCTTGTAAATTCAACCCCACTTTCACTGTAATTTCTGCAAGACGATTAAGCATTTCAGGCGAAATTGTCTCATGAATATCAAAGTACATTACCAATACCCTTCTTTAAATAGAATGCGTTCTTTATGTCGTCATATTATAAATTGTTTTTCAGATCCTTTGAGTTCGCTTTCTCTACGTATATTTATGCGTATCATTATCGCTAAAATTCACTTAATTCATAAACCGCAATGGGTATATCATCCTTCTTTGGTCATGAAAAACTTACTAGTTCCTGTGTCGTTTTTCTAACATTGCAACAATTGCATTTAACTGATCAGATGAAGGTAAAGCCATAATCGTTTTATTTTCCTCTTTCCTAGCTAGATGTTGAGGTGCATAGGCAGGAATAGGAACTTTATCAAGCTGTACCATAGCAAAAGGAGCAGGATGTGCCGTCTTGGACTGTGCTACTTCTGTCAAAGGAGATGTACTTTTCTCTGCCTTTACTCCCCTACTCTCTAAGCCTTCATCTATAAAGCTTGGCG
Source organism: Bartonella sp. OC16QHHD (assembly GCF_042194035.1). NCBI lineage: Bacteria > Pseudomonadati > Pseudomonadota > Alphaproteobacteria > Hyphomicrobiales > Bartonellaceae > Bartonella > Bartonella sp. OC16QHHD. The sequence continues at coordinate 13,292 of NZ_JBHIMJ010000010.1, forward strand.
CATGACCAGAACGTTCTTGAGCAAAAGCATAAGCAACATCATAAGGGCGATTATTTGTAGGAACTTGAAGTTCTCCATCACGTGATCGTTTTTCATAAAAAGCATTTCCCCCTGCAACCTGAACATAATGCATGTTTTTATACGGAAAAGACAAACCAGCGGTATGAAAAAACTTAGCGTGTTTAACTTTCTTATCTCGTTCACCCCGTAAAACGGCATCAGCCGCCTCTCTTACACGAGCAACAGATGCTTTCTCCGTCATAGGACGCGTTAAAACACCAGGAGCAAATTGCCTATATTGACCAACAACACCACAAATCGTCTTAGGATAGGCGGTTGAATTAACACGATTCATAACAACCGTTCCAACGGCAATCATTCCTTCACGGCTTGTGCGATTTGATTCAAAATACATCGCTCGCATAAGACATTGACGCTCTGTCAATGGATATGTAACCGTTTTTGTCTTATTATTATCTACTTTTCCAGCATCTAAATAACTTGAAGCACATCCCACAACAACTAACGGCGCTACACAACAGGTAACAAAAACATTCCAACGATTTTTTTTCATCTTATGCAACACATTCCTATAATCTCTGAGATATTCAAGTCTTGAAATGAGCTTTAAATGTATCTCTCAATAAAGTACATAGCTAATTGTTACCACTCAGTAAAATTTTAATACAAGAGGTAATCAAAAAGTATCTATGCAAAATAAAAAATAAAAAACTATTAATTTGCGGATCGATATTGTTATTCTTCATGGCTCAATATAGGCTATAATAACCCACACGTTTCAATTACAATAAAGTAACACTATCCACTTCTTCTACATACGAAAAAATAATACAGATATCCCCTTTAATATAAAATTTTAACAAAATGATCTGAAAGGAAATCCCCTAGAAAACTCCCCTCCTGCCACAATACGAGTGATGATATCATCCAATATACAAATATGTCAAACCAAGAGTTAACAATCTGCCATGCTTCTCTGAAAAAACTCTTTGTTGCTTCTTTGTGCTTTTCCATAGATGGTTATCTTATTCTTTCTATAGCTGCACTATAAGAGAATACTCATATATCTACAAACTGATTTTATATATATAAGAGAAATTTTAATCTATTTTCTTCTCACCTACCCCAACTTTATAAGTAAGGTCATCGCGAGGACGATCAGAGGACATATGGTAACCCGTTATGATATAATGCAGCATTTCAGCAATATTAGTAACATGATCACCAATTCGTTCAATATTCTTTAAACAAAACAGTAAGTGCGTACAAACCGTAATATTGCGCATATCTTCCATCATATACGTCAAAAGTTCACGAAAAAGAGAAGTATACAAAGCATCAATCTTCTCATCACGCTCACGCACCGCGTCAACACGCTCTAATAGGCGACTCGTATAAGCATTTAAGACTTCTTTTAATTGATTGAGTGCTAAAGCTGTAATTGTTTCAAGCCCATGATAAACAGAAGCAGATTGACGTATTTCTGAAAGTGCAACAGTCCTTTTAGCAATGTTTTTTGCCATATCCCCAATCCGTTCAAGATCAGAAGAAATACGAATGGCTCCAATAATTTCACGCAAATCGACAGCCATTGGTTGGCGTTTGCAAATAATAGCAACCGCTTTTTCATCAATGTCACGTTCTGCTTCATCTAAAAACACATCATCGGCAATCACTGTCGTTGCAAGTTGAAGATCACTACACACAACCGATGCGACAGAACGTTCAATCATCCTTTCTGCATGGCTCCCCATTTCTGTAATCCTTACTCTTAAATATTTTAGTTCTGCATCATAAGAACGGACAGTATGTTTCATAGACATATCTTATACTCCTCAATTCACCTATCCAAAACGCCCCGTAATATAATCTTGCGTCCGTTGCTCTTTTGGTGAGGTAAAGATCATTTCAGTCGCACCAACTTCTACCAAATGCCCTAAATGAAACATAGCCGTATATTGAGAAACACGTGCAGCCTGTTGCATGGAATGCGTTACGATAACAATTGTATAATTTTGCCGTAACGCATCGATAAGCTCTTCAATCCGTGCTGTCGCAATAGGATCAAGAGCTGAACATGGCTCATCCATCAAAATAACTTCAGGACTAACCGCAATAGCACGTGCAATACACAAACGCTGTTGTTGTCCCCCTGATAAACTTGTTCCAAGATCATGAAGGCGGTCTTTTACTTCTTCAAACAAACCTGCCTGCCTCAAACTCTTTTCAACGACATCATGCAATTCAGAGCGTGTTTTAACTAAACCATGAATGCGTGGACCATACGCAACATTCTCAAATATAGATTTTGGAAAAGGGCTGGGCTTTTGAAAAACCATTCCAACACGAGCGCGCAATTCTACAACATCAATCCGTGTGTCATAAATATTCTCCCCATCTAAGGTAATAAGACCAGTTGTTTTAGCGCCTTCAATCGTATCATTCATACGGTTAAAACAACGCAAAAAAGTTGACTTTCCGCATCCTGATGGACCAATCAAAGCAGTTACTTGATGTTCAGGAATATCAAGTGTAATACCGTGGAGTGCTTCTTTATCTCCGTAAGAAACCTTCACATCCTGACCGCGCATTTTAATCTTCATTACAAAAATTCACCTTACAAAAATCTTATCAAAGCTGTTGTTTTATTAAAATTACTGGCGGCGTTCAAATCGTCGACGTAAAAAAACCGCAGAAATATTCATGATCGCAAGAAAAATCATCAATACAATAATAGCACCTGATGTCTTTTCAACAAAAGCACGCTCTGCTTCACCCGCCCACATAAAAATTTGAACAGGCAAAGCCGTTGCTGGATCCATGGGGGTCGTAGGAATATTAACAACAAAAGCAACCATTCCAATCAAAAGCAAAGGAGCTGTTTCACCCAAAGCCTGAGCGACTCCAATAATTGTGCCTGTCAAAATGCCAGGCGCAGCTAAAGGAACAACATGATGAAAAATCATTTGTGTTTTTGATGCTCCCAACCCCAAAGCTGCTGCACGAATAGAGAGAGGAACAGCACGCAGAGCAGAACGTGTTGCAATAATGATCGTGGGAAGAGTCATGAGCGCTAAAACAAGACCACCAACAAAAGAGGCTGAACGTGGTAATCCTAAAAAATTAACAAAAAAAGAGAGTCCTAAAAGACCAAACACAATTGAAGGAACAGCTGCAAGATTATTGATATTAACCTCTATAAAATCTGTAAATTTATTTTTGCGTGCATATTCTTCTAAATAAAGAGCCGTTGCTATACCTATTGGAAGTGAAACTAATAAAACGATGCCTATCATATAAAGAGAACCAATGATCGCAACACCTAATCCCGCAGTCTCAGGACGACTTGAAGCGCCAAATGTAAAAAAACCAATATTAAATGTTTTATAAAGCGTACCATCATGCGCTAAACGCTTTATCCATTCTATTTGTCGATTAGAAACTTTACGGTTTTTTTCTGCTACACGCAAATCAATCTGTCCCTTATAAGCAGAATCAATATCCGCAGATGCCAAAACTTTAACTTTTTGCATTGTGCCAATCAGTTTTGGATTTTTTGTCACCATTTCACGCAGTTGAACACGGACACCATTCGAAAACATACGGTTAACGTCTCGAAGAGAGGCTCGATCATTTTGATTGATATTAAGTTTCTTTGCTAAAGCATTGCGTACAAGAAGTGGATAATTCGCCGTCATGAGCACTTGTGGTTTTGTTTTACGTTGACCACTTGGATCAATGATCTTTTCATCCAAATAAATCGACAATGTCATTTCACTTTGAAAAAAAGCTGTATAACCCTGACTAATGATAGACCATAAAAGCGCAAATAAAAAAAACAAACCAATAAAAATGGCAATCAAACCATAGGCACGAAAACGACGTTCAGCCCAATACCGACGATTGAGACTAATATTGCGACGAGGAAAAAAATCTTCATTCATTCATATTGTTCCCGATATTTACGCACAATATAAAGAGCTAGAATATTCATCAAAAGTGTCATAACAAAGAGCGTCATCCCTAAGGCAAAAGCCACCAGAGTTTGTGGAGAATTAAACTCAAAATCACCGGTCAATTGATTAACAATCTTAACAGTCATCGTAGTCATTGCTTCAAAAGGATTGAGTGTTAAGTTTGCTGCAACACCTGCCGCCAAAACCACAATCATTGTTTCTCCAATTGCACGCGATGCCGTCAACAAAATGGCCCCCATAATCCCTGGAAGCGCTGCTGGTATAACAACTTTTTTAATTGTTTCAGATTGCGTTGCGCCTAAACCATAAGAACCTTCACGTAAAATGCGTGGAACAGCCGTAATAACATCATCCGATAAAGAGGAAACAAAAGGTATCAACATAATTCCCATCACAACTCCAGCGGTCAAAACACTTTGTGCCATAATAAAACTAACCCCGTCTGAGAGAGAAGCAGAAAGATCACGTAAAAATGGTCCCACAACCTTCAAAGCAAAAAAGCCATAAACAATCGTTGGAATGCCAGCAAGAACTTCTAACAATGGTTTTACAATTGCTCGCAATCGCGCAGAAGCATACTCCGCCATATAAAGAGCTGAAAATAGTCCTATAGGTACAGCAAAAAGCATGGCAACAAATGCAATATAAAGCGTACCAGCAAGAAGCGGTATTAAACCAAATTGTCCTACTTCATCGCTGGAACCGCTCGCGGAAAAACGCGGATCCCAAACTGTTCCTAAAAAGAAATTTGAAAAGGATACAGACTGAAAAAAGCTTACTGTCTGAAAAAGCATAGAAAGCGCAATGGCTATTGTTGTCAAGACTGCAACAATAGATGCACAAATCAATCCAATAATAATAAAAGATTCAACCTTATTACGCGCACGTTGATGAGGCGCAATTTGCATCATTCCACAGATAAAACCAAAGGACGCAATAGCAAAAAGGAAAACATAACCTATAAATTTAAGCTTTTCAGAAGAAAATACCCACGACTGTGCTATTTTGAACACATCATCTGATGCTTCATCGGGTAAAATCAATCCCTTCGCGAGTAATTGTGCCTGCACTTCCTTATAGGAAGCGGTAGAAAGATTCCCCTCAAAACGATGAATCTTTTTGACGAGACTTCGAAGTGTCTCCCAAAGTAGATCGTGATTTACAAGCTCTGTTACATGCGCACTATACGCCCCCAGCTCTCGAGAAGCATTATATTCTAAATAAATTGTACTCCCAGCATCCCAAACAATTACAAAAACAAAAGCTGGAATAACAGTAATCAAAAATGTCCACCAGCCATAATAATACGCACGAGAATGCATTTTATGTTGTCTGTATTCAAGAATGCGTGCTCGCATATAAGAAATACAAAAGCCACAAAATCCAAAAATCAATAATAGCAAAACAATGAAGGAAATGCGCATTTTATCTTTCAGTTTTTATAAAAAAATAGCACCCAAATTTCCTATCTCAGAAATCCAACAAATTTTCCCTGCAAATTATTTCAATGTCATTACTCGACCAGCAGAAAAATCAGAACGCTGTGCTTGACGTTCCTTTTCAGGAGAAACAATCAAACCATATTCAGCCAAAGGACCCTCTGGACCAATCATTTGATCAGAAAGAAAAAAATCAACATACTCTCGCAAACCTGAAATAATACCTAAATGTGCTTTCTTAATATAGAAAAAAAGCGGACGAGAAACTGGATATTGTCCACTAGAAATCGTCTCAACTGTTGGCGCAAAACCGTTAATATCGGCAACCTTTAGCCTATCAGCATTATTTTGATAAAACGACAAACCAAAAATACCAACCCCTGTTTTATTAGAAGTTAGACGCGCAAATGTTTCAGAATAATCACCATCAATATCAACCGCTTTTCCATCCTTACGTACCGCAATACAAGCAGTGTGTATCTCCTTATCATCCATTCCTAAAGACTTCATCACCTCAACTGCCCCACTCTCTTTACACCCCTTAGTAAGTAATTTTTCCTCAAAAACTTCACGTGTCCCATGCTTCTCTCCAGGAATATACGCTGCTATCGTCCAATCAGGAAGAGCACTATTAACTGCACTCCATTTCAAAACATTATTCGGTTGCAACTTTCCGTCTATAATAATTCGAGCAGCAAGGGCTTTATAAACATCTACTGGCTGTAATTTCCAATCAGGCCCCTTAATATCAGTTGCAAAAACAATGCCATCATACCCAATACGTATTTCCTCAACATCTTTTACACCAGCATCAAAACAAGACTGTAATTCACTCGGTTTCATTGCTCGCGAAGCATTAACAATATCAACAGTGTTCTCCCCAATACCACGGCAGAATTCCTTAATACCAGCTCCTGTTCCTCCCGATTCGATAACAGGAACCTTAAAATGGGGATAAATTTCTCCAAATGTTTCAGCAACAATCTTTTGATAAGGTAAAACTGTAGATGAACCAGTAATCTGTATTTGATCGCGCGCATTGCCTCCATTTGCTGACAGCAGTAGCGCAAAAATCAATCCCACTCCAATTGATAATACTTTGTTCATCTATAAACTCCCTAAAAATTGAAAACAAAGCCTCTTAATTTATATCATACGGTCATTCTAGTTCACATTTGCAACATAACAAATATAAAAAACAACATGGATCATTTTTTTAAAACCATGTTTTTGTCCTCTGTCAAATAAATTCATTTGAACGCTTGAACTCAATAACATCCCAAAACAAATGAGCAACATCTATACCGCAGAAGCGTTTAATTTCACGAATTCCCGTAGGAGACGTCACATTAATTTCTGTTATATAATCTCCAATCACATCAATCCCCACAAAAAGAAGACCGCGTTCCTTTAAGGCTGGACCAATGCGTTCACAAATTTCATAATCACGTTTTGTTAACTCCACATTTTCCGCGCGACCTCCAACATGCATATTAGAGCGCACATCTGTTTCTGTCGGAATTCGATTAATAGCTCCAACAGGTGTACCATCAAGCAAAATAATCCTTTTATCTCCTTTTCGTACTGCCTCTAAATAGCGCTGAACAATAAAAGGTTCGTGATAAATTTCTGCAAATATTTCCAACAATGATGCTAAATTGCGATCATCTTGTTTTAAATAAAAAATACCAGCGCCCCCATTTCCATAAAGTGGTTTAACAATAATATCGCCAAATGTCTCTCTAAAAGCTGTTATTTCTTCAATATCTTTGGTAATTAATGTTTCTGGCATCAGATCAGAAAATTCAGTAACAAAAATTTTTTCTGGACTGTTGCGTACCCATGCCGGATCATTCACAACGAGTGTTTTAGGATGAATACGTTCTAACAAATGAGTTGTTGTGATATAATTGAGATTAAAAGGTGGATCTTGGCGTAAAAGAACCACATCCATATCTGTTAATTCCGTACGAACAGGCTTTTCTAATCGATAGTGGCTTCCCTCTTTATCATGTACAATCAATGGCTCTAGTCGTGCAATCACACAACCATCGTATAGAGATAAACGATCTGGTGTATAATGGAAGAGAGAGTGTCCACGTTCTTGGGCTGCTAAAGCGAGTGCAAATGTCGTATCTCCTTGAATCCGAACTGTTGAAATATGATCCATCTGAATGGCAATTTTCATAAATAAATCCTCTCTATCCTAAAAGCAGACTGGTCTATGCATCATAAACTTAGTAAACAATAAAAGAACTATGACAAGAGAAAATTTATGACACAAGAAACAGATATAAAATTAAACAACAAAGAAATCGAACGCTATGCACGCCACATCATTTTGCCTGAAATTGGTGGTGCAGGGCAACAAAAGCTAAAAAAAGCACGTGTTCTTGTTGTAGGCGCTGGTGGTCTTGGTGCTCCTGTCTTAACCTATTTGGCTGCCGCAGGTGTTGGAACTCTTGGAATTGTCGATAACGACATCGTTTCACTTTCCAATTTACAACGCCAAGTTATTCATAAAACAAATGCAATCAAAAAAAGTAAAACAGACAGTGCTGAAACCACTATAAAAGCAATAAATCCCCATGTTATAGTTGAAAAACACACCCTACGCTTAGACAAAAGTAATGTGGATAAACTGCTCAATGCTTACCACATCATTGTTGATGGAAGTGATAATTTTACGACACGCTATCTTCTTGCTGATCACGCTGCCCAATGTAAAAAACCTTTAATAAGTGGTGCTGTAGAACGTTTTAATGGCTCATTAACCGTCCTTATGCCATATAAAGACAATAATCCTCACTATCGCGATTTATTCCCCACCTCTCCAGCTCACGGGACTATCCCAACATGCGCTGAAACTGGAATCATCGGTGTTTTACCTGGCGTTATTGGAACCCTACAAGCAATGGAAGTTATTAAAATGATCACAAACATCGGAGAGCCATTAGTAGGAAAGATTCTTCTCTATAATGGATTATTAGCGCAATTTAATATTATTACTTATAAACGCTCAAATTATAAAGAAAATACCATAGTTATTAAGGAGCTTGGAGAATCATGATTATGTCCTCTCTTCCACTAATTTTTAGCACTCTCGCAATATGTATTGAAATACTAATTATTTTATCGCAAGTCATCGAAACATTGTAACCAATGAAACCTATTAAATTTATCACAAATATGGCAAACCTTTTGTGAAAAAATAATTCTCTATAATGGATTATCATCATAATTTCATGTCATCGTCTATAAATGGACAGAGACTCGTTGGAACGTAGCTGCTATCAGTATTCTTGTGTAAAAAATTTTCGACGTAGATAAAAATACAATCAGCAGAACTCTATTCAACTATTTTACTATTCACACATAAAAATTGTTTCACATGAAAGTGCTTACTTCAAACCATAACCTATAAATAAATAATCTAAGTCATATTTTAGTGATCGATACTATAAAAGGTCAATGATCTGTCCATACATCTCTAACCTCAAGAGAAAACGTCTATTCATCGAGCATCATAAAATGCAGCTTAGGATTATTGCACGTATAAGAACAATCAATTGTCTCTGTTCATAAGAAAAATACATGGGAATTGATGTAAAAGTACATAGGGATTGATGTGTATAGAAGGATTGAGATAAACTTCATGGAGAGCTTTAATTACATAATTATTGCATTCAGAAGCAGAAAGCTGCGGCTCATGAATTGATAATCCTTCAGCAATAATTTCACAGACAAGTATATGTAGAAAAAGTGAAGCACACAAATCTTGAAAACCAATCCGCAGATGACAGCGTAAAGAGTGCATTTTTATATAAGAGCTCTTTTTATAAAACTATGAAACTAAAATTACAAAAAAATCAGACTTCTTTCTAAAGTTAACATCTATGGTATAAGTTAATTTGGCTCGTTCGCTTTATTATTATCCATTGGTAAAGGAACAGGATGATCGGATAAACTGCGTAAATAAAGCAAAAGATCGGCACGATCTTGGTCATTTTTAATTCCACGAAAAGACATAATAGTCCCAGGAAAAGCTTCACGTGGAGAACGTAGATAACGATCCAAAGTGATAAAATCCCATTTTTGATCAGAATGAGCACGCAATGCCCGTGAATAAGCAAAACCTGCTGCTGATGCCAAAGGGCGGTCAACAATCTTCCAGAGAACTGGACCAACACGCCCTGCTTCATTGCGTCCAGAAGTATGGCATATGGCACATTGGCGAAAAATTTTACGGCCATTTTCAAAATTGCCTTGTTGAAGGCGGCTATTTAGTGATAGAGAAACATCAGGTGCTTTTTGTTTTTCTTGAAATATATCATTCTTGGCAACTGTATGATGATATTGGACTGATGTAGGATGATCGTAAACTATATTGCTGAGTGTGAAAATCCCCACAATAGCAACCAGCACACATAAACAAGCACAAATAAAATAAATAAATCTCGGGCGATTCATAAAAACTCAAATGTTCACGGTTTCATTACCATTTTTAGTTTAAGCTTTTTCTTTATAACACACAATATCATAAATGCATCACAGATGACATTGGGAATCTTACAATGGCTCTTGAACCAATTATTCTTATTCCTGCCCGTATGGGCTCAACCCGTCTTCCTCAAAAAGCTCTCGCTGAAATTGGCGGAAAACCGATGATTGTTCATGTCGCAGAACAAGCCAAAAAAGCTGGAATAGGACGTACAATCGTTGCAACAGATCATAATGATATCGCTAAAGCTGTTGCAGATTATGGGCATGAATATATCATAACACGAGGTGATCATAAGTCTGGATCTGATCGTATTTATGAAGCTTTAGTGCGCATTGATCCTGAACAACGCTACAACGCCATTTTAAATATACAAGGTGACCTACCAACAATCATGCCTCGTGAAATCATTCGTGCACTACGCCCTTTAGAAAATAGCTTTACTGATATTGCAACCTTGGGTGCTCAAATCATTGAAGAAAATGAAACAAGAGATCCCAACGTTGTCAAAATCATTGGTACACCGCTTTCTCAAAATCGCCTTCGTGCTCTTTACTTTACGCGCGCCAAAGCACCTTATGGAGAGGGTCCTCTTTATCACCATATTGGAATATACGCCTATAGGCGCGAAGCACTTGAGAAATTTGTATCATTCAAACCCTCACCACTTGAGAAACGTGAAAAACTTGAACAATTACGTGCATTAGAAAACAATATGCGTATTGATGTGGAAATAGTCGATACAATTCCCTTAGGTGTAGATACACAACATGATCTCGATAGAGTTTGTGAGATTTTAGCATGAAAATACTAAAAAAAACTAATAAAATTTCTTTCCAAGGAGAATACGGCGCTAATTCCCATATTGCTTGCTCCAATATGTTCCCCAATATGGATGCTGTTCCCTCTGCTACTTTCGAAGACGCCCTTAATTTAGTGGAAAGCGGGAAAGCTGATCTTGCTATGATCCCTATTGAAAATACCCTTGCGGGACGCGTTGCAGACATTCATCATCTTTTACCGCAGTCATCTCTTTATATTATTGATGAATATTTTTTACCTATCCATTTTCAACTCATGGTTTTGCCCGGCGTTACACATGACGAAATTAAAACCGTCCACAGCCATACGCATGCCCTTGCACAATGCCGAAAAATCATACGAAACAACGGTTGGAAACCTGTTGTTTCTGCTGACACCGCTGGAGCTGCAAAATTTATTAAAAAAAATGCTAAACGTTCACAGGCTGCCTTAGCACCTTTAATCGCAGCAGAACTCTATGGACTTGATATTCTTGAAAGAGATGTTGAAGATAACCCTCATAATATTACCCGTTTTGTCATCCTTTCACGCTCCAAACGGCATGTCCCCAAACCTCAAAATGGCGAAAAAATCATCACCAGTCTTCTTTTTCGAGTGCGCAATGTCCCCGCTGCTCTCTATAAAGCTATGGGAGGATTTGCAACGAATGGTATCAATATGACAAAATTAGAAAGCTATCAAATTGGTGGAAATTTCAATGCAACACAATTCTTTGTTGATATTGAAGGACATCCTGAAGACCCGATGATGAAACTTGCCTTAGAAGAATTATCTTTCTTTTCTGCAGAACTGCGTATTATCGGTACTTATCCAGCACAAAACGATCGAACATCGTATATATAAAAGCAATTAAGCTGCCATCATTTTTATTGATATCAAAAAACATCATAAAAATTTCATAATGCAACCCATCTTGAAAGGGCTCGTTTTTTCTACTCAACACCCTTCATAAACACTGAAGAAGAAAAAATAGCTCGTAATAGAATATATAAATTATTTTCATAATATTTTCTCACAAATTATATCATGATAAACCGCAATTCAATTCGTATAAAAACCAGTGTAAAAAACACAGTAACCAAAAATAAAAACGCTTGTACCATCTATTTCCCTTTATATATTCAAAGAGAGCTTCTTGAGAAAAGTCATTTCCTCTGACAATTTATTCCAATAAAGATAACGAACTTCTAAATTAGCTCTCAAAATAATTCAAATTATTATATATAATAGAGCATTCAAATCTTTTAGATTAATATCATTCTAAACATGGTTTAAAACTAGAAAATGCAACTTAGCCCTGTTTTTAGCGTTAAGTTTGAGCTTTTATCTTTATAAAAATTGATTTATGATTCACCTCACTTTAGAAAAAGGAGAGGATAATGAAAAAAATCTTCATGCAAGGATTATTAGCCGCAAATATTCTCGCCTACTCTAGTGTTGCGTTTGCTGGCTTTGGTGAGAAAAAATGGAATTTTGGGCTGGATGAAAGTGTTGTGATCATACCATCCGATATAATCCATCAAGGAGCTGAATACTCTTGTAGTATCTTTGAACCGAAGAAAGTATCCTTTACTTTATCGTACTCTAACCCTTCTGATTTAAACAAATTGAGAATTGCTGTTGATGATGAAAAAAAATAACCCATGATAAAGAAAAGAAGATCTTTATCCTAAAAAATATAAAATCTCTTCATATAAGTTTTCCTTCGTCAGGACATTATATTTTTAAAAATATTACGAAGAAAAAAGTTGTTGGAACAAATTGTGACACAGGAGATTATGATTAACAATATTTCTATAACATCTAAATTTGAGTAGAGTTATTCTTTTTTCAGGTATTTTTTCAAGATAGGGCATAATGAGCCATTAAAACTAATCGCTGAAGAGGTTATTTTTATACTAATATGGCAAACCTTAAGCTGCTCATAAGGTTAGATATTAAATAACTTTTGCGAAAACTAAAAGACTAAACTTAAATTGTTCTGTATTTTCTACTATCAGAGCTATTTTTTTAATAAGAATATAACTTCTATCTTCGCAACTGCTTTATTTTAAGTACTATAAAGCACATCGTACCCAAATCACTTAGATAAACAGAAAAGTAAAATTTGCATCTACAGATGCATTCCTCACTGCACTTTAAGTCATACTCATTCAGCTTTTTATAAAAATTTATCTCGCTTTTCCCTCCTTATTAAAGAATATAATTATTTGAAACTATAAAATGTCGCTTATATCGAATAAGAACCATTTTTATGCTTATAAAATCATTACCCCCTTATTTCTATAGCGTTTAATGTTGCATCTTCTCTTGCTGAGTACAATCCCTTAAAAATATATGAAATCTTTTCTCAAATAATGGAAATTCATATATTGATCCATTTTGTGATGAACATCAATGTTTTTTAATTAAAAGAACAAGCATGCAAAAAAAGAGCGATAACATTTACTTAGTATTTATATTCATATATGTTAAAAGCAAAAATATTACATATTTGATATTCTCATTCACTATAGAAATGAAGTGGTTCTCTTGTACGATATTTAAGATATTGACTTATCATTATAAGAGTTCGATTTTTTATAATGAATTACAACCACGAATAAAGTAAGATTCTCTCATCTTAAATCTCATATTGAAATCAATTAAATTTGTTTCCTTGAAAGTTACAAATGGAAGTGATGTGTGAGTAAAAACGATTAAAAAAGGAATAAAAATGCTTCTTATAAAGCCTCTCAAGTGCAAGGGATCGCAACATTGGGAGTTGTTAAGTAGTATGAGGGCTAAAATTTATACTTTTATTAAGCATAAAGAGGATAGTGCACAATGGATTTATACCTCAAGGGAAGCATATATACTATTTATGAGTGGAGTTTGAAATATAGTTAAGAGTATTGAACAATAGCTCTTTAAAAAGCCTGTGAATGTACAACATTAAATGTATTATGTTTGGGATGTTTTGTATAGAGGAGCAACACCATTAAAGCAATATTTTATAATTATTTAAATAGCACTCTTCCCCCTAACTTTCGAATGTTAGCCAATTACATGATCTATATACTTTATTTGCCTTTTTTATCGTTGCAAATTTTTAATCATTCAATTTCGTAGTTTTAGAACAGGCGTATCTATCCTAAAACTCTTATATGTTTCAGCGAATGAGAATAATTATACATTCAGACGATCTTAAGCGAAAAGATATTTTCATACCAAATAAATATGAAGAGCTACTGCTATAAAAACTGGTAAATCCACAATCTCTTTGTTGTTTATATGTCAATAAATTAAACGCAAAGGAAAATTCTTCGTCTTTCTTAGGATATTTTTCGTTTCTGAGCTTGATTTTTCATTCCAAATCGACAATATGAACTTGGGAGGTTGGTGGTGGACGAACTACTCGCCAACTGGGTCAGGTCTGGAAAGAAGCAGCCCCAACGAGTTCTGGTACGGGTCATCGTTCCAACCTCCTATTTTGCTGAAGAAATTATTTTTATGCTGTCTTTTAGCGAGGTATTTTTAATCTTCAGAGCGGCATTTGTATGCAGCAAATAAAGGGATTTGGTTATTTTAAACAAATTGTCCCATAAATAATTTGATTAAGAAAAAATCCTTTTATATGAGACTACAGTATTGATCTATGCTTTTGTATTATCAAAATGTACGCATAAAAAACTTCGAAGTTGGAAATATTCATGGAAAATTTACCGGTAGAAACAGCCTATCGTGTTCTTGCTCGTAAATATCGACCCCAAAACTTCTCTGACCTCATTGGTCAGGAAGCTATGGTGCGTACTCTCACCAACGCCTTTGAAAAAGGTCGTATTGCACAAGCGTGGATGTTAACAGGGATTCGTGGCGTAGGTAAAACCACAACAGCACGTATTTTGGCACGTGCGCTTAATTATAAAACAAAAGATATTGACCAACCAACAACTGTATTGGACTCTCTTGGTGAACATTGCACACAAATTATCGAAGGGCGCCATATTGATGTTATAGAAATGGATGCCGCTTCTCATACGGGCATTGATGATATTCGTGAAATTATTGAACAAATACGCTATCGTCCTGTTTCTGCACGCTATAAAGTTTATATTATCGATGAAGTACATATGCTCTCAACACAAGCCTTTAATGGTTTATTGAAAACTCTTGAAGAACCACCTTCCCATGTGAAATTTATTTTTGCCACAACAGAAATTCGCAAAGTTCCTATTACAATTCTTTCGCGTTGCCAACGTTTTGATTTGCGACGTATTGAATCAAAAGCTTTGAGTGCACATTTGCGCCAAATTGCGAAATATGAAAAGGTAGAAGTAGAAGATCAAGCACTCTCTATGATTGCCCGTGCTGCAGAAGGATCTGCACGTGATGCATTATCCATTTTTGATCAAGCAATCGCCCATAGCAATGGCAATGTTAATGCTATTGCGGTGCGTACAATGTTAGGATTAGCGGATCAAGCACGTATTATTGATCTTTTTGAATTTATCATGAAGGGCGATGTTGTCAATGCGTTACATGAATTACGCAGTCAATATGAAGCAGGTGCTGATCCTCTTACTATATTGACAGAACTAGCCGATTTTAATCATCTGGTCACACGTTTACGTTTTACACCAGAAATAGTGGAAGATTTCTCTCTGACTGAAGAACAACGTTTAAGAAGTTTAGACTTTTCAAAAAAACTTTCCGTTCCTATTTTATCCCGAAACTGGCAAATGTTACTCAAAGGTTTACAGGAAGTTAATCAAACTGCACGTCCTCTTCAAGCCGCTGAAATGCTTTTAATTCGTCTTGCTCACACGGCTGACTTACCAACTCTTGATGAGGCTTTAAAAAAGCTTACGCAAGAAAAAACGCCTCTCACACTGGTTAAAAATTCTTCTCATCAAGAATCTACAAATGCAAATAATATAACAAAAGAAACAATGGTCGGAGCCCATGCTTCCTCGAGCGTTTCAAATATATTAGCCGATCAATCAGATTTAAAAACATCTTTGAAAAACCAATTAGATCATTCCTTACAACCAGAAAATTTAGTTGAAAATCAAAACCACGACAAAATCAACGCCCAAGAAGTAACAGAAATTCTAGAAACTTCTCAATCTACTGATCTTTCTGAAAAGATTGCAAATTCATCGCATTCTGTCACGCAAAAAACAGAAAAGATTACTGAACCTAAAACTCTCGTGATTAATTCTTTGCACGATATTGTTCAATTAGCCGAACAGCATAATGACGTTCCTTTCAAACTCCTTGTTAAAGAATTTGTTCATCCTGTTTCTTTTGAAGCTGGGCATATTACCTTGAGACTTTCTGAAAATACCCCACAATTTCTTGCTCATGATATAGAAAAAAAGATATCTCAATGGACTGAAAAACGCTGGACAATAACTTTTGTTAATGAAGGAGGTGGCCCAACCTTACAGGAGGAAAGTATAGCGATTCAAAAGACTCTTTTTTCCAATGCAGAAACAGATCCTGATATCGCGAAAATCCTCAATCATTTCCCAGAAGCAAAAATTGTCGATATTCGACTCAATAAAGAAGAAAATGATCTTGATTTACTCCCCAATACCTTTAAAAATGCTAATATTTTTAAAAATAAAAATGATATCAATGATGAATAAGGATACCTATTCCTATGCGTGAAATGATGAGCATGATGAAAAAAGCTAAAGAAATGCAAGAAAAAATGCAGAAGATTCAGGAGGAAATAGCTAATCTGCAAGCTGTGGGCACTGCAGGGGGTGGTCTCGTCAATATCACTTTAAATGGCAAAAATATTATAACAGCAATTCAAATTGATCCTTCATTACTCAAACCTGAGGATGCTGAAATTCTTGAAGATCTCATTATGGCAGCTTATAATGAAGCAAGAACAAAAATCGAAGTCGCAATAGAAGAAAAAACCAAAAGTATGACGGCAGGACTACCACTCCCATCAGGTTTCAAGCTTCCATTTTAATGAAACGGATTTTTCCCGTGAGACAAAAATATGTCTAAATACATTGCAGGACCTGAGATTGAACGTCTCATTCAGATTTTATCACGGTTACCAGGTCTTGGTCCACGTTCAGCGCGTCGTGCTGCGCTGCATCTTATCAAGAAAAAGGAGACTTTGCTGGAGCCTTTAGGAGCAGCTATACAAGCAGCTATAGAAAAAGTCGGCATTTGTTCTGTTTGTGGAAATGTCGATACCATTGATCCTTGTTCAATTTGTACAGATTTGCGCCGCGATGATACAACAATCATCGTTGTTGAGGATATTGCTGATCTGTGGGCTCTTGAACGCGCAAAAACTTTAGCCGCACGTTACCATGTGTTGGGTGGACGACTCTCCCCCTTAGATGGAATAGGTCCTGACGAACTCAACATTGCCACCTTAATACAGCGTGTTGTACAAAACCCTATTACGGAAATTATTCTTGCTGTCAATGCGACTGTCGAAGGTCAAACAACTGCTCACTATATCACCGATCAGCTTTCCAATTTTCCAGTTAAAATTACACGACTTGCTCATGGTGTCCCTGTAGGAGGCGAGCTTGATTATCTTGATGACGGAACTTTAGCAGCAGCTGTACAAGCAAGAACAAATCTTTAAAAATTTCTTTCTCTTACCTGTTATTTCGTTTTATTTACTATTATTTCTTTGTATGGGGAAAATATTCAAGTGATAAAGAAAAAACTCTCACTTTTAAACGACTTTGGTCCTGGTATTCTAGTATGTTTACTCATATCAGCCTTAGCTTATGGCTTAGAAGTCGTAGAAAAACAGCTTTTTGGACAAGCTTGGCTTGAAAGCCTTGTTTTGGCAATTCTTTTAGGATCGATTATCCGTAGTTGTTTTCCTTTGCCAACATATTTTCAAAAAGGTATCACCTTTTGTGCAAAAACACTTCTCGAAATTGCTATCGTTCTTCTAGGAGCAAGCATTAGCATTAACGCAGTCCTTTCAGCTGGCTGGAATTTGCTTGCTAGTATCATATTCGTGATATTCGTAACGATTATCCTGAGCTTTGCAATCGGCCGACTTTTCGGGCTTTCTACACATTTAGCAATGCTGGTC
Organism: Bartonella sp. OC16QHHD; assembly: GCF_042194035.1. NCBI lineage: Bacteria > Pseudomonadati > Pseudomonadota > Alphaproteobacteria > Hyphomicrobiales > Bartonellaceae > Bartonella > Bartonella sp. OC16QHHD. The sequence goes on from NZ_JBHIMJ010000010.1 coordinate 31,124, forward strand.
GCTTGTGGGAATGCTATTTGTGGCAATTCAGCTATTGTCGCCGTTGCACCTGTCATAAAAGCAAAACATGACGATGTAGCCGCGTCAATTGCCTTCACTGCTCTTTTAGGAATTCTTATTATTTTATTTCTACCCTTTTTACATCCATCTCTGAATTTGTCATTTAGCCAATATGGTGTGCTTGCTGGCATGGTTGTTTATGCTGTACCACAGGTTTTAGCAGCAACAGCATCTGTCTCTTTTCTGAGTGTTCAAATTGCAACAATTGTCAAATTAGTACGGGTTCTCATGTTAGGCCCTGTTATTTTTACTCTATCAATCATTTATCGCCGATCAGCACAAACACGCTTGCGTTTACATACCCTCGTCCCATGGTTTATCATTGGCTTTATTATCATGATGCTTGTTCGCTCAAGTGGTCTTATCCCTGAAAAGGCTATCAATCCCATCAAATTTATTGCCCAGTTGTTTACTGTTATCTCAATGGCTGCACTAGGATTAGGTGTTGATATCCGATCACTAAAAAAAGCAGGATGGCGCGTCATTTTGGCTTCAACCTGCTCCATAATTATTCTCGGTATTTGTAGCCTTATCATGATACAATTAAATGATTTAAATCATATAACATTTTAAATGTGTATTGATTATTATTTTTTCAACGTAGTATGCAATCAACCCAAAGTCCTCATTATTATTAAAATCAGTTCTTTCATAAACCAGAAAAAGTTCTAAAATACTGCTCATTATTCTATACAAAAAATTGAAAGAGCTGATATTTAAGTGAAAACTGTCAAATTTGCTTTTCAGTCCATAATGATTTGCAACAGGGTAGTATCGAAATACGTAACTCATGCAAAACAATGCCATTTCTTTCATCTGCTCTCATTACGCTGAGGTTTTTATATAAAGACGGATAGAATATATTCTTATTTGGAAAAAATGTGGGGTCATAACTTTTCCTCTTTTAAATTACTTTTACTTACTATGTAATACAAGTGGCATCATCGTACTATTTGATAGCTTAAAAGTTGTGACAATCATTACATTTAAACGATTCGTGAAAGGAGTTTTTATTCTTTTCTTCAACAGTTTTGATTCATACGCTAACTCCGCTTGTAATATACAAGCTAATAACTTTAATTGTTTCACCATAAGTAGATTTAAAATAAGAGAATCTTACAATACTCAAGATACTCATTCAAAAAGTGATAAAAATAAGGATTAAATCAACATCTCGTTCTATCCCATAAAAAGATATTGTTGCTTATTGGCACTAGTAACTTTCTTACAAATGAAATATACGATAATGAAAATATTAAAAATACAGCAGGACTTTTATTTATCGTTTTATTCAACTAAAATATTTTTATGCTTATCCTTGCTATAGATACTGCTTCAATTTATTGTGCTGTTGCGCTTATTCGTCATAAATCTGTTATTGCGCGTATCAATGAGCGCATGAACAAAGGACATGCTGAAAAACTTATTGGGCAGATTACACAAATAATGACACAAGCCAATATGACGCTTGATCAAGTTGAGCGTATTGCTGTCAATATTGGACCTGGGTCATTTACTGGTGTACGTGTCGGTGTTGCAACAGCGCGCGCTTTGGCATTAGCACTTGAAATACCAGCTATTGGAGTGAGTGCTCTTGAAGCGTTAGCAGCACAAGTCATAAACAGTAAAAGTACAGCATCGGCAATTACTGTTGTCATTGAAGCAGGGAGAGGGATGTTCTACCATCAAAATTTTCATAATGATCTCACACCTTTGGGAGAGCCGGCATTAAAAACAATTGAAAATATCCTCGAAGATTTGCCAAAAAAAACCCGACTGACTGGCCCAGCTGCTGATGTCGTTGTGGAGCATGTTAAAAACCATAAAATATACGAAAAAATTGTCCTAGAAAAAATCTCCTGCGAAGCGGCTGATATTGTAAACTATGCTTATCTTGCTGCAAACAAACAATCAAAAAATTCACCTCGCCCACTCTATCTACGCAGCGCTGATGCAAAACAACAAACCAATTTTGCTTTACCACAAAAAAAATAATGCCCAAATTTTCATTGACAAAAAAGAATTTTGGAATTGCTCCGCTACAAGTTAATGATAGTGCTTCTCTTCATCAAATTCATCAGCATTGTTTTACACCTTCTTGGGAAAAACAAGCTTTTGATAATTTCTTAACAGATCACTCTATCTTCGGACACAAAGTTTTTCTCATTGATCGCTCTGATCAAATTTTAGGCTTTTGCCTATGCCGTCTCATCCTTGATGAAGCAGAAATCATCACAATTGCTGTTCATCCTCATTATCGTCAACAAGGAATTGGTACCTTTCTTATCGAAAGCACAGTTCACCATCTTCACGACAAGGGCGCCATAAAATTATTCTTGGAAGTAGAAGCCACAAATCTTTCTGCTTTGAACCTTTATCAACGCTTTGAATTTCAAAAAATTTCTGAACGTCTTGCCTACTACGCGTCAAAAAATGGTCGTGGTGATGCAATTATCATGCAAAAAACTTTTAAGCAAATAGATTGAGATTTGTGTAAAAAACATTTACACATGCGCTATGAATAAAATAAATCCTAAAAATACGCCTCCTTTTGCTCCTAAAAAGGTTTTTATCAAAACCTATGGATGTCAAATGAACGTTTATGATAGCCAACGGATGACTGATAGTCTCAGTTCGCAAGGCTATGTGACAACACAAATTCCCAATGATGCCGATCTTATTCTTGTTAATACCTGTCATATTCGTGAAAAAGCAGCAGAAAAACTTTATTCTGATCTCGGTCGTTTGCGCGTTATGCGTCAAGAGCGCACACCTGATAAACCCCTTATGGTTGGTGTAACAGGTTGTGTTGCACAAGCTGAGGGAAGTGAAATCTTGCGCCGTGCTCCAACAGTGGATCTTGTTATTGGTCCGCAAATGTATCATCGCTTGCCAGAATTGTTAGAAAAAGCCAAACAAGGGAAAAAAATTATCGAAACAGACTATGCTGTTGAAGATAAATTTGCTCATTTGCCGCCCCATAATAAACATGCAGTAAGAAAACGAGGTGTTAGCGCATTTTTAACAGTGCAGGAAGGTTGCGATAAATTTTGCACTTTTTGTGTTGTTCCGTACACACGCGGTGCTGAAATATCACGATCCGTTGAACAAATTACTGAAGAGGCCCTTCAACTCATCGAAGCGGGTGTCAAAGAAATTACGCTGCTTGGACAAAATGTCAATGGTTGGCATGGACAAAGTGCTGATGGCAAAACTTGGCGTCTTGGCGATCTTCTTTATCATCTCGCAAAACTCGATGGTTTAAAGCGTTTGCGTTACACAACCAGCCACCCACGTGATATGGATGATAGCCTTATTGCCGCGCATCGAGATCTTGATATGTTAATGCCTTACCTCCATCTTCCTGTTCAATCAGGTTCAGATCGCATCTTAAAAGCCATGAACCGACAACACAAAAGCTCTCATTATCTTCATCTTATCGAAAAAATTCGAACCGTACGGCCAGATATTGCCTTTTCAGGCGATTTTATTGTAGGGTTTCCAGGAGAAACAGATGAAGACTTTGAAGAAACCATTAAACTTATTCAACAAGTACAGTACAGTTCAGCTTATTCTTTTAAATATTCCCCCCGTCCTGGAACAGTGGGAGCCACAATGAAAAATCATGTTGATGAATCTGTAAAAGATGCCCGACTTCAACATTTACAAATCCTTCTCCTTGAGCAACAAAATGCATTTTTGCGTTCTAAAATTGGTCAAAAAACGAACGTTCTCATCGAAAAAACTGGACGTCACTCAGGACAAATGGTAGGGCGTTCCCCTTGGCTTTTACCTGTTGTCGTCGATACAGAAGCCTCTACAGGTAGCGTGATAGAAATTCATATTAAAAATGCAAGCTCAAACAGTTTTGTTGGTGAAGTGACAAATAGATAGACATGCCTCTAACACCTTGTTCACAATAAATATTTTGGAAAACTCTTTTATTTTAAAAGAAAATGATTACATCTAAAGCGTGCACTTTTTGTAAAAAATTGTCTTTTATAAAGTTTACTTAAAAAAATGTGCAATATTTATGTAGATATGGAGAATAGGCTGAAAGCTTCAACCGAAAAAATAAAGCGTATTAAAGAAAAAGTAAATACGTCCCTTGAAAAGGCTGATACCTTGAAACAAACAAGCGCTTCAGATCTGAGCCAAGTTGTTTTGATTTTCGAAAATAATCAATATGCAAAAGCAGTTTTTGGTAAATTTGACGAAAATCTCGCTTATATCGAAAAAAAACTCGAACTTAGTATTCATCCGCGTGGTAATGAAGTCTTAATCCGTGGAAATATTTCCGTTATAAAACGTGCGCAATATGTATTGCAGCAGCTTTATGAACGTGCCAAAACACATCAAGAGCTCACTTTATCAGATATAAAAGGAGCGATTGCTATGGCAAATATACCAAAGAAGCAGAAAGAAGACACAATAACACACAAATCTGCAACGAAACGTATACCAGCACGGTTGAGTACCCATAAAAAAATAATTCATGCAAGAACTCCAACACAAGACGCTTACATAAGTGCTATGGAGCATACTGAACTTGTGTTTGGTGTAGGACCAGCAGGAACAGGAAAAACGTATCTTGCTGTTGCTCATGCTGCAATGCTTCTAGAACGTGGTATCATTGAACGAATTATTCTCTCACGTCCGGCTGTTGAAGCTGGAGAACGTCTTGGTTTTCTTCCCGGTGATCTCAAAGAAAAAGTCGACCCATATTTACGACCACTTTATGATGCTCTTTATGATATGATGCCCGCTGAAAAAATAGAACGCATTTTAGCTTCTGGTGTCATAGAAATTGCTCCTCTCGCCTTTATGCGCGGACGAACACTTGCCCATGCTGCTGTTATTCTTGATGAGGCACAAAATACTACGCCCATGCAAATGAAGATGTTCCTCACACGTCTTGGAGAAGGAACGCGTATGATCGTTACCGGTGACGTAAGCCAAATTGATTTGCCTACAGGGCAAAAATCAGGTCTCATTGAAGCAGTTCGCATTCTTTCAAATATAGAAAATATTGCAATTGTGCATTTTGATGAAAAAGATGTTGTACGCCATCCACTTGTTGCTGCTATCGTTCGTGCTTATGATCGTGATTCCGAAATACAAAATAAAAAAAAATCATTCACACGCGATGCATTAAAAAATGAATTTGATTCATCATGATTATTATTGATATAATGATTAAAAGCGCAGGGTGGAATGATGAGAAAATGCTTTATAATATCACTGAAAAAGCATTAATGACAGCTATGCATCATGTTTCATTGGAAAATGTTGTAAGCGAGATTAGCCTGCTTTTTACGGATGATGAACATATGGCACAAATCAATGCACAATGGCGCAACAAAAACAAATCTACTAATGTACTATCCTTTCCTGCTTTTCCACTTAAAGCTGGAAATCGACCTGGTCCCATGCTCGGTGATATTATTATTGCCCGAGAAACTGTTGTTTTCGAAGCAGAGAAAGAAGGAAAAACATTTCAAGACCATTTAACACATATGATTGTTCATGGTATCTTGCATCTGCTTGGTTATGACCATGAAACTGATGATGAAGCATATAAAATGGAAAAGCTCGAAAGGGAAATTCTTCAAAAGCTTTCCATAAAAGATCCTTACGCATAATTGTCTATCAATGATAAAATTTAACTTTTAAAATCAATATTACCAGCATACCACTTAAAGCCTCTTATTTATCTGTTATAAAAGAAAGTCTAGAAGATTTCAAAACCATGGCAAACAAAATAAATGCACAAAATAATAATCAAGCATCTTCTAATAATGAAAAAGACCCCTCTCAGCAAACGAATCATACAGAAAAATATTCCCTGATGAATCATTTGTTTTCATTCTTACGGGGTCGAAATTGTGCATCTACGTCACTGCGCGATGATCTTACCGTTGCACTCACGACTAACAATGAAAAAGATACCGCCCTCTTCTCACCTGAAGAACGTACTATGCTGCATAACATTTTACGCTTACGTGAAGCACGCGTGGATGATGTTATGATACCTCGTTCTGAAATCGAAGCATTAGAAATAAACACCTCTCTTGGAGAAACCCTTAAATGTTTTGCAAAAATTGGTCATTCTCGTATCCCCGTTTATGCTGAAACTTTAGATGATCCGCGCGGCATGATCCATATCCGCGATATTCTTAACTACATCACTCGCTTTATTATCAATCCAACAAAAACCGAACAAAAATCCGATTTTCTTCAATTAAACCATACAGACTTGCATACTCCAATTGGTGAATTGGATTTGATCCGAACAGTTCTCTTTGTTCCCAGTTCTATGCTTGCAAGCAAATTATTAACACGGATGCAAACTACACGAACTCAAATGGCTTTAGTTATTGATGAACATGGAGGAACAGATGGTCTCGTTTCAATGGAAGATATTGTTGAGTTAGTCGTTGGAGATATCGAAGATGAACATGATAATGTCGACAATGCTATCGTACGTGAACCAAATAATAAATGGCTCGTTGATGCAAGAACTGAACTAGAAGATGTGGAGAAAGCTCTTGGTCCTGATTTTATCGTAGGCGAATATGGTGATGAAGTTGATACTATTGGTGGTTTGATCGTCTCAATTCTTGATCGCATTCCTGCCAAAGGTGAAATTGTCGAAGCTGTACCTGGCTATAGATTTCGTATTTTAGAAGCTGATAAACGCCGGATCAAACGGTTGCGCATTTTTCGCATTCCCAAAAATGAGAATCTTGAGAACAATGCCATCCCTAAAGAATAGTCCAGCGTTTTTAAACAATTTCATCGTTTTTTTATTCTCTGTTACAGGCTGGAAGCGCCAAGCATGGATATTTCTGTGTGGTGCTCTTACTTCTTTTGCACTTCCACCCTTTTATTTAACACCTCTTTGCTTTCTAACTTTCCCTCTCTTTATTGTTTTACTTGACTCAATACAGTCCACCAAAAACAATAAAAAACATTTTTTTACTTACGCTTTAAGCTGTGGAACCTTTGGTTTTAGTTATTTTATTTGCGGCCTTTGGTGGCTATGCAATGCTTTGTTAACAGATCCAGATTCTTTTGGTTGGGCCGTCCCATTAGCCATTTTAGTCCCTCCACTCTACCTTTCTTTTTATTGGTTTTTTTCTGGTTTCATTGTCGGTTTATTATGGACAAAAGGAATAGCACGCTTTTTTGTTTTAGCCTTTGCATTAGGATTATCCGAGTGGTTGCGTGCGTTTTTATTCACAGGATTTCCATGGAATTCTCTTGGCTATACAGCCATGCCAACCCCAGTGTTCATGCAATCTGATGCAATCGTAGGACTTTACGGAATGAATATTCTTGCTGTCTTAGCCTACAGTTTGCCAACTGTTTTATTAACGGATGAAAAAAAGAAAGTGGCACTTTCTCTTTGCTTATCACTTATATTAATTCACTGTGGTTTTGGGTTTTATCGTCTTCATACTATAGAAAACACAGCTGAAGATCAAAAAAGTGCTTATTGGGTGCGCATTGTTCAACCGTCCATCCAACAAAATATAAAATTGCGTGATAATACACGAGAATCTATGTTGGAAGCGCATATGAAGCTAAGTGCAACGCCAACAACCGATCAAAATTCAGAACCCGATTTTATCGTATGGTCTGAAGCTTCCGTTCCTTACCTTCTCTATGATAACTCATCTACCACAATGCGCATTGCCTCTCTTTTAAAACCTAAACAATGGGCTATCGTTGGAGCAATACGCGCCAGCAATGATCTACCTCATTCCCAAACACAATATTTTAATACAATTGCAGTCATTAATGCTCAAGGTAATATTTTAAATACTTCCGATAAACTTCATTTGGTTCCTTTTGGTGAGTATCTTCCTTATCAGAATTTATTGAAAAAAATTGGATTGCGTACCCTTGCCGATAATATTGGTGGATATAGTGCTGCAAGTGTGCGCAAAATTGTTACAATGCCAAACGGATTTTCTTATCTACCCTTGATTTGTTATGAAGCAATATTTCCCCATGAAATGACTTTTAAAGGCTCCCCGCCTCAAGCAATTATTAATATTACAAATGATGCATGGTTTGGTGTAACACCTGGACCCTATCAACATCTTCAACAAGCACAGCTTCGTGCCGTTGAACTGGGAATCCCCCTCATACGGGCAGCCAATAATGGCATATCAGCTGTTATTGATTCTTATGGACGAATCGTTGTAGCTCTTCGACAAAATGCTGTGGGCATTATTGATTCACGAGTTCCATCATCCATTACCCCTATAGGAAGCAATGAATACAGAACTTTCTCTACTTTTATCTTATTCATCCTTATGCTATTGTGTCGTATTGGTTTTGGTTTTACAAAACAGCTTAAATGATTCAAGTGCCCTTTGTACGGTATTATGTTGCGTGTACCAGTAATATTGGGAAAAAATATTACATATTGTTTTAATTATATGATAAATCAACTGCGCATAAATATGATGTTGGTTTAGAAGAAAAATGCTGGAAATAAAGAGTTGCATTATGACCGAAACTAAAAAAAAACCTGACCCTATAGATATCTATGTTGGAACTCGTATCCGTTTACGTCGTAATATTTTAGGACTCACTCAAGAGAAACTAGGTGAAAAATTAGGAATTACTTTTCAGCAAATCCAAAAATATGAAAAAGGAACAAACCGTATTGGTGCCAGCCGTCTTCAAGCGATAGCGGAAATTATGGATGTTCCTGTTTCTTACTTTTTTGATAAAGGTATTACCTCCCAACAAGTAGAGGGTTTTGCTGAAAGTGAACACAATTTTATAGACTTTTGTTCTAGCAGCGAAGGGATTCAACTCATGCGCGCTTTTACAAATATATCTGATGCTAAAGTGCGTCGAAAAATTATTGACTTGGCAAAAGCACTTTCTGAGGAAGATTTGACAAATAAGTTATAAATTAAAATTATATCTTTTCTCTTTTATTCATATACATTTGCATTGACTATTTGCTGTAGAATTAGCAAATGGTGACGACTTTAGTAAGCAATTGATTAAATCGTTGGTTTTCTTTTTTGAAGGAGTTCCTATGCCGCATCAAGATTATCTTTTTACGAGCGAATCGGTATCGGAAGGACATCCTGATAAAATTTGTGATCGTATTTCCGATGAAATCGTTGATATGATCTATAAAGAAGCTGAAAAGACTGGTACTGATCCATGGTTAGTACGCGTTGCCTGTGAAACTCTCGTCAGTGTCAACCGTGTTGTTATCGCTGGTGAAGTACGTGTTCCCGATACGCTATTAAAAAAAGATAAAAATAAAGAATTCATCTATGATGAAACTAGCTTTCCACTCATTAATCCCACACGTTTTCGTACAGCAGCCCGCCGTGCTATTCGTACCATTGGCTATGAACAAACAGGCTTCCATTGGAAAACTGTTAAAATTGATGTTCTTTTGCGCCCACAATCAGCTGATATAGCAAGAGGGGTTGATAATGCTACGGATCGGCATGGTGAAGAAGGAGCAGGTGATCAAGGTATCATGTTTGGATATGCTTGCCGTGAAACACCTGATCTCATGCCTGCGCCAATTTATTATGCGCATAAAATTCTCAAACTTCTTGCCGCAGCTCGTCATAAAGGAGAGGGAGAAACTGGAAAATTAGGACCAGATGCTAAAAGCCAAATAACCATACGTTATAAAAATGGAAAACCGATAGAGGTCACATCCATTGTTCTTTCAACGCAGCACCTTGATGAAAGCTGGGATTCCAATAAAGTACGTACAGTGGTTGAACCTTACATTCGCCAAGCTTTACATGACATTCCCATTGCAGCTCAATGCAGTTGGTATATTAACCCAACAGGAAAATTTGTCATTGGAGGACCTCAAAGCGATGCCGGATTAACGGGACGCAAAATTATTGTGGATACTTACGGAGGTGCAGCACCCCATGGAGGCGGTGCTTTTTCAGGAAAAGATACAACAAAAGTTGATCGTTCTGCTGCCTATGCGGCACGCTATCTGGCTAAGAATATTGTTGCTGCTGATTTAGCAGAGAGATGCACCATTCAACTCTCCTATGCAATTGGTATTGCACAACCTTTATCTATTTATCTTAATCTTCATGGAACAGGAAAAGTCGATGAAAAAGTTATTGAAGAAGCCATCCGCAAAATAATGGACCTTTCACCTACCGGCATTCGAAAACATCTTGACCTCAATAAACCTATTTATGCGAAAACAGCTGCCTATGGTCACTTTGGTCGTAAACCAAAACACGATGGTTCGTTTTCATGGGAAAAAACTGATCTCGTGAAAACGCTTCAAACAATGATCCAAATCCCATGATTAAACATAATATACGTAAGAGTGAAGCATTTTTTGGACGCCGACAAGGAAAACAACTTCGAAACAGTCAGCTTACACGTATACAAATGCTTCTCCCCAATTTGAATATTGATTTAAATGTCCCTCCTCCCTTAAACCTTACATCCTTATTTTCAAGCAAAGTAAGAGAAATTCGACTTGAAATCGGTTTTGGTGGAGGTGAACATTTACTTCATGAAATGGAATATTTTCCAAAAACCGGTTTTATCGGCGTCGAGCCCTTTATCAATGGCATGGCAAAAATATTATCGTCTCTTGAACAGCATCAAAACCATCAAAATCGTCTTCGCCTCTATAATGATGATGCTACACGCCTTCTTGATTGGCTCCCTGATAACTCGCTTGATGGAATAGACCTCTTCTATCCTGATCCTTGGCCGAAAAAGAAACACTGGAAACGACGCTTCATCAACATAAAAAATCTTAACCGTTTTGCTCGTGTTCTTAAAATAGGAAAGTTTTTGCGCTTTGCTAGCGATATAGACAGTTATGTAAACTGGACTTTGTACCATTGTGCACAACATGATCACTTTGAATGGAAAGCAGAAAGCCCTCAAGACTGGAAACTCCCTTATCCACTATGGAGCGGAACCCGCTATGAAGCAAAAGCTTTACGTGAAGGACGAACGCCTGCCTATCTTACCTTTATCAAGAAATAAATGATCAAGCGCTTTTCTCATAAACAACTTGAAAAATTTTGAATTTAAGAGTATCAATAGTTAAATTCTTGGTCTTATGATGAAGAGTGGGCCGTTGGACCCGCTCTTTTTTAATATCATAAAACTGATGAAACCAACTTGGATAAAATGTATGAACGAAGCTGAAAAAATAAGCAATCTTGACGAACCGCGCCTGTTTGAAGAAGATGGTATCGAAGCACAAGTTGCTGCTCTTGTCATACCACTACTTAAACCTTTAGGTTTTCGTTTGGTTCGTGTGAAACTTCTTGGTCAAAATGGTTTAACACTTCAAATTATGGTTGAACGTGCCGATGGTTCTATGACCATAGAAGATTGTGAAACTGTTAGTCGAACAGTTTCTCCCCTCCTTGATGTACAAAATGTTATTGAACGCAAATATCATTTAGAAATCTCATCACCTGGAATTGATCGTCCATTGGTAAGAAAATCTGATTTTTTTCATTGGCAAGGGCATCTTGCAAAAATTGAAACCAAAATAACAATTGATGGGCGCCGAAAATTTCGTGGGACACTTACAAATATCACGCAAGATGGATTTATTTTAAACACTGATAAAGCTGCTTATGGAGAAGCCATGTATACCCCTATTTCCTTTTGTGATATCATAAATGCGCATTTAGTGCTTACCGATGAGCTTATTCGCGATGCATTGAAACAAAATAAAGATTTAAGTCAACAATTCATTGCCGAAGAGAACGCTAACGACTCTATACAGACGCTCAATTTCAAAAAATAATATCACTGGGAAATACCCATCGTGTGGCACAAAGAAGGAGAAAATTGATGGCTACAAGCGCTAACAGGCTTGAGATTCTGCAAATTGCAGATGCTGTTGCACGTGAAAAGTCAATCGACCGTGAAATTGTCATTTCTGCGATGGCTGATGCTATTCAAAAAGCAGCACGTTCTCGTTATGGTCAAGAAACCAATATTCGTGCTGAAATCAATTCTAAAACAGGTGAAATTAAATTACAGCGCCTGCTTAAAATCGTTGATGTCGTTGAAGACTATACAACGGAAATTACTTTGTCTGATGCTCTCAAACGTCAAACAGAAGCAAAAATTGGTGATTTTTTTGCTGATCTTTTACCTCCTATGGATTTTGGACGTATCGCAGCACAATCTGCTAAACAGGTTATTGTACAAAAAGTACGCGATGCAGAGCGCGATCAGCAATATGAAGAATTCAAAAATAAAGTTGGTGAAATTATTTCTGGTACAGTTAAGCGTGTGGAATATGGTAACGTCATCGTTGATCTAGGACGCGGTGAAGCTATTGTTCGCCGTGATGAATTAATTCCTCGTGAATCATTCCGCTATGGAGATCGCATTCGTGCTTTTGTCAATGATGTACACCGTGAAACGCGTGGTCCACAAATTTTCCTTTCACGCACACATCCCCAATTTATGGTAAAACTTTTCACTATGGAAGTACCAGAAATTTATGATGGTATTATAGAAATCAAATCTGTTGCTCGTGATCCAGGTTCACGGGCTAAAATCGCCGTTGTTTCACGCGATGGTTCCATTGATCCTGTTGGAGCATGCGTTGGAATGCGAGGAAGTCGTGTACAAGCTGTTGTTGCTGAATTACAAGGCGAAAAAATTGATATTATTCCTTGGTCGCCTGATGCGGCAACATTTGTCGTTAATGCACTGCAACCTGCTGAAGTTTCTAAAATCATCCTTGATGAAGATGCTGAACGGATTGAAGTTATTGTGCCAGATGATCAACTTAGCCTTGCTATTGGACGACGTGGGCAAAATGTTCGCTTGGCTTCGCAACTAACAGGATGGAACATTGATATTTTAACGGAAAAGGAAGAATCTGAAAATCGTCAAAAAGAATTTACTGAACGGAGTAAATTGTTTATGGCAGCCTTAGAGGTTGACGAAATGATCGGACAGGTTATGGCATCAGAGGGTTTTTCTTCTATTGAAGAAATCGCCTATATTGATCTTGAAGAAATCGCTTCTATTGATGGTTTTGACCATGATACCGCCGCTGAAATCCAAAGTCGTGCCCGCGAATATCTTGATCATCAAGAAAAAGAACTTGATGAAAAACGCAAAAAGCTCGGAGTTTCTGACGAGTTGCGAACACTTCCTGGAATGACAAGTGCTATGTTGGTTGCTGTAGGTCAGGATGGTGTAAAAACAATAGAAGACTTTGCTGGCTATGCCGTTGATGATTTAGCTGGTTGGAGAGAACGTAAAGAAGGTCAAACACAGAATTTTTCTGGTATTTTAACCCCTTTTGACATTACACGCGCAGATGCAGAAGCTATGGTTTTAGCCGCACGTGTACAAGCAGGCTGGATAGACCAAGCTGATCTTGTTACAGAAAATCCTGTAGAAGATGAAAACTCTGCAGAAAATGAAAAAACAGATGATTTGGATGTGGATACACTTTAAATGAATGAACGGACTTGCATTGTGACCCGAAAAAATGCTTCAGCACAAACGCTGATCCGTTTTGTTATTGGTCCCAATAACCAAATTGTTCCTGATCTTAAAGCGAATTTACCAGGACGTGGCGTTTGGATTTCTGCCCATCACGCTGTTATTGAGAAAGCAATCAAACAGAAAGCTTTTCATAGAAATTTTAAAACAGATGTTGAAGTTACACCAAATCTTGTGCATGTTGTTGATACGCTTTTACTAAAAGCCGCTCTTTCAAGCCTTTCCATGGCACGAAAAGCGGGAGCAATTGTTATGGGAGCAACAAAGGTTGACGCTGCTATCCGCTCTGGTAAAGTTATTCTTGTACTTCATGCTAAAGAAACAACAGAAGATGGGAAACGAAAAATTGCACAGGCCATCCATTCAATACAACAACAAACAAATCGGACTATAAAAACCATATCTTTATTTACAAATGATGAAATGCGAGTGGCTTTTGGCTCTAATCCTGTAATGCACGCGGCCTTACTGGACACAAAAGCTGCTGAAGGATTTCTCAAAACGACATGTAGATTGATCAGCTATCGTGACGACAAGCATAGTAAGTCTAGTGAGATGACGGCACAAGCCGTGAAGGAAGTACAATGAGTGAAAATAACAACGACAAAACAACGGTCAAGAAGATACTAACTCTCAAGAGGTCTGTCTTGGAAACGAGCATGGTTAAACAAAATTTTAGTCATGGCCGTACGAAGGCTGTCGTTGTCGAAACCAAACGGCGTAAAATTACGCGACCTGATGAAAAAGCTGAAACCCTACAGCCCATTACAAAGCCGCATGTGGCCCCCCAGCGTTCTAAACCGCGTTTTGAGGAAAAAAAGCCTCAAGAATCTGTGGCCAAAAGCAATCTTTCATCAACTGAAATGGAAGCGAGACTTCGCGCGTTAGAAGAAGCACATATCCAAGAAAGAATAACGCGAGAACAAGCCGAAGAAGAAGCAAGACGCGCTAAAGAGCGTGAAGAAATTTTACAGCAAGAAATTAAAGAAAAAGAAATCCATCTCCAACAAGAAGAAGAAATATCGCCAGTGCAGACTCCACCTGTTCCCCCTCTCATTGAACAGGCAGATATTCCTATTGCCACTAAACAGACAACCGTGGTTGAAAAACGCAAAATAGATGACAATAATGAGGAAGAACGGCATAGTCGACGTGCTAATCCTGCTAAATCAGAAATACGTGTACCCAAAGTTGTCAAAGGAGCTGATGAGCGGAGACGCGGAAAGCTAACTCTGAATAGTGCACTGGATGAAGAAGGAAGCGCACGTGGGCGCTCAATGGCTGCAATGCGGCGTAGACAGGAAAAGTTTAAGCGTGCACAAAATCAAGAACCAAGAGAAAAAATTTCTCGCGAAGTTGTTCTTCCTGAAACGATTACCATTCAAGAGCTCGCACAACGTATGACTGAGCGTTCTGTTGATGTGATTAAATTCTTGATGAAACAAGGACAAATGATGAAACCTGGCGATGTTATTGATGCAGATGTTGCCGAACTCATCGCTGTTGAATTTGGCCATACTGTTAAACGTGTTTTAGAATCTGACGTAGAAGAAGGTATCTTTAATATAACAGATAATCCTCGAAACATGCAGCAGCGCGCCCCTGTTGTAACCATTATGGGCCATGTTGACCACGGAAAAACTTCTCTTTTGGATGCTATTCGTAAAGCAAATGTTGTTTCTGGCGAAGCAGGAGGTATTACGCAGCATATTGGTGCCTATCAAGTAGAACAAAACGGTCAAAAAATTACCTTTATTGATACACCAGGCCATGCTGCATTTACGGCTATGCGTGCACGCGGAGCTCGTGTTACTGATATTGCTGTTCTCGTTGTAGCCGCTGATGATAGTGTTATGCCTCAAACGATTGAATCAATCAATCATGCGAAAGCTGCTGGTGTACCTATCATTGTTGCTATCAACAAAATTGATAAACCAGCTGCGAATGCACAAAAAGTGCGTACAGAACTTCTACAACATGAAGTGTTTGTTGAAACTATGGGTGGTGAAACTTTGGACGTTGAAGTTTCTGCTAAAACTGGTCAAAATCTTGATAAACTTCTCGAAGCTATCCTTCTTCAGGCTGAAATGCTTGATCTGAAAGCAGATCCCCAACGAACTGCAGAGGGCGTTATCATTGAAGCCAAATTGGATCGCGGACGTGGGTCTGTTGCAACAGTTCTTGTTCAAAAAGGTACATTACACCCTTCTGATATTATAGTTGCTGGAAATGAATGGGGTCGTGTGCGTGCTTTGATTGACGACCATGGCCGCCATGTCAAAGAAGCCGTTCCCTCTACACCAATTGAAATTTTAGGCATGCAAGGAACACCACAAGCCGGAGACCGTTTTGCTGTTGTCACACATGAAGCAAAAGCACGTGAAATTTCTGAATATCGACAACGATTAGCACGTGATAAAGCTGTTGCGCGGCAAACTGGTTCGCGTGGTTCTCTTGAGCAAATGATGACAAAATTGCAAACGACTGGTGTTAAGGAATTTTCTCTTATTATAAAAGGGGATGTGCAAGGATCAATCGAAGCAATTGCTTCAGCATTGGAAAAACTTGGAAATGATGAGGTTCGTGCACGTATTGTACATTCTGGTGCTGGAGGAATTACCGAAAGTGATATTTCTCTTGCAGAAGCTTCTAACTCTGCTGTAATTGGCTTTAATGTTCGAGCCAATAAGCAAGCACGTGATTTTGCTAAAACACAAGGAATTGAGATTCGTTATTACAACATCATTTATGATCTTGTTGACGATATCAAGGCTGCCATGTCTGGATTACTCTCACCAGAACAGCGTGAAACTTTCCTTGGTAATGCTGAAATTCTAGAAGTCTTTAACATTACAAAAATTGGAAAAGTTGCAGGATGTCGTGTTACAGAAGGTAAAATAGAACGAGGAGCCGGTGTTCGCCTTATCCGCGATAATATCGTTATTCACGAAGGAAAGCTGAAAACACTCAAACGCTTTAAGGATGAAGTCAATGAAGTGCAAAGTGGTCAAGAATGTGGAATAGCCTTTGAAAATTATGAAGACATGCGTGCAGGAGACATCATTGAGACCTTCCGTATCGAACATATTAATCGCACATTATAAAATAATCCAATAACTTTACTCTGTTGTGAAATGAGAAAAGTTATTAGGTTTTATACACAATATCTCTTTTTACTTATCTAAATGGTCAAAAAAGAGATCTTGTAGCAAGGATAAAACTTTGATGAAAAATGCAGGGCCATCACAACGGCAACTTAGAGTAGCAGAGCAAGTACGTCATGCAATAGCGCATATATTACAGCGTGATATTTTGCTTGATGATATCTTAAAAGATATTGTTATTTCTGTCTCTGAAGTACGCATGTCACCAGATTTAAAAATTGCTACTTGCTTTGTATCACCTCTCAGCACTCTTAAAAATGCTTCTCATACCGATGTTGTTGATACCCTCAATAAACATAGTCGTTTTCTCCGTGGAGAAATCAGTCATGCGTTGCGACAAATGAAATATATGCCAGAACTGCGTTTCCGAATTGATAATAGTTTTGATAATTTTTCAAAAATTGATGCCCTCCTTCGCTCGCCTGAGGTTGCGCGCGATCTTCACCATAGTGATACAGATGAGGATTAAAGATATGGCGCGGCAACACAAGAAAAAAGGGCGTCCTGTTTCTGGCTGGGTCATATTTGATAAACCAAAAGGAATGAAATCAACAGAAGCTGTCTCACAAATCAAATGGCTCTTCCATGCTCAAAAGGCAGGACATGCGGGTACACTTGATCCTCTTGCTTCTGGTCTCCTTCCCATTGCATTGGGCGAAGCAACCAAAACCGTCCCTTACGTGATGCAAGGCAAAAAAACTTACCGTTTTCATATTGCTTGGGGGCAAGAGCGCTCAACAGATGATTTAGAAGGAGAAATAACGAAAACTTCTCTCATACGTCCAACACAAGAAGAAATACTTGCTCTTCTTCCTCAATATACAGGTGTTATTTTGCAAACACCTCCACAATTTTCAGCAATCAAAATTGCCGGAAATCGTGCCTATGATTTAGCGCGTGAAGGGGAAGTTGTTGAAATTCCGCCCCGTGAAGTGGAAATAGAAACTTTCAAGTTATTAGAAATGCCTACCAAAGAGCATTCTGTCTTTGAAATAACCTGCGGAAAAGGAACTTATGTGCGCTCTTTAGCACGCGATATGGGACGTGATCTCGGTTGCTATGGGTATATTGCTGATTTAAGACGTATTGCCGTCGCACCTTTTGATGAAGAAGATCTCATTACATGGGAGGAACTAAAAGCAGCCATTCCGCCAAATAAAAACACTACAGATGAAAATAATCGTTCTTTTGAAAAAAACTTCTCAACACTTGATGAGCTCTTAATTGACACAAGCGCCGCATTGGATTGCCTTCCTCACTATATCCTTAATGAAACTCAAGCACAGAGGATTATAAGAGGCCATTCTATCCTCTTGAATCATCACAAAGTACCTCTTGATGAAAAGGAAGTTTTTGTCCTCTATAAGGAACAACTTCTTGCTATTGGCACTCTCGACAAAGGTCTATTTAAACCAAAGCGGATTTTCACAATTTAATCGATTCTTTTCCCAACCACCTTTTGCGGAAAGATATTTTTCTCTATCAATTAAGAAACATATGGTGCTTTTCATTGTCTATATTTACCGTATTCATATCAAAATTTAAGTCAGTGCTATAAGCTAACACCACCACACACTTTTTCCTCTTAATGTCGCAACAATCCTTGCATTTAAAGGATTCATAAGAGGCTTTTTATTTCTTTTTTAATCGTTTTTTACTCATACTTTAGTCCTCGTTTATAATGTACAAGCAAAGATATGGACTGATTTACTCTAAATAGATTTGAAACGAGAAAAGCTTAAGATTTTCAGAACTATCACTCAACATGAAAAATAACAAATAACCATTATAAATCAATGCATTAAATATTGAAACAGCAATTTTTTTATGATTATGCTAACAAATTGATCGAAATAATATTAATATATTTAATATTTACAAAAACTGTTTTAACCCTAAGGGAGATGATCAGAGGAAACTTTTAAAAGCATCTCATTGGCTTGAGGTATTGTTTGGCGTTCAATCATGCGGTGCACTCTTATACCGTTAGGAGCACAATTTAAATGACGCAGACGCTTATTGACTTCTGCATCTGCTTTTGTACGACGATGATTATGGCGTAGATAATCTACCCATGTTGGCATATGATAAGCCTCTGTCCAATATTCAGGTCTTTCAAGATCTCGTAAAAGGACCCACTGACGCGCACCATCACGTAATCGAATATGGCGTCGACGCGTCATCACTTTGAGAAACTCTTCAAGATCATTTTCATGAATTTTATAATCGATCATTATCATGATCGGGCCACTTCTTGCTTTGAGGTCAAGTAATAATTCCGGCTCTCTAAAATGATCAAGAGGATTTAAATCTATCTGAGGAATTTCTTGAATTCTAAATTTTACCCCCGCAAGAGCACCAAAAATCAAGAATAGAGAACAAACGCTCAAAGCAATTGTTGGAGAATAACCATCAGCCAAAACTCCCCAGACTGCACTTCCAATAGCCATCCCCCCATAAGATGCCGTTTGATAAAGTGCTAAAGAACGTGCAACAACCCAGCGTGGTGTAGAGAGTTGTACAGATGTATTAAACAATGATAATGCCAAAACCCAACATAACCCTGCAGGAAATAAAGCAATATGGCTTATAATCAGTGAACGGCTTATTCCCAATAAAAAGCAAGAAAAGGCAAAACCAATAAATGCACTTGCAATAATTGTTTCTGAACGAAAATGATGCCGTACAACTGCATTAATAATACCTGCTGTCATGGCTCCTAACCCAAAACAACCGAGCAATGTACCATAAAGAAGGGCACTTCCTCCAAGAACTTTATGCGCAACAATTGGCAAAAGTGCTAAAATAGAAATTGCTCCTATACCAAAAAGGAACGCTCGAACCATAATACTCAGGAGATTAGGTGACATCGCAACATAACGCAAACCATCTGAGACAGCTCCTAACAGCCTTTCTCGTGGCAATGAGTTGTTTTCATAATTCGACTTCCAGAAAAACAACGCACCAATAAGAGGAATATAGCTTATAGCATTAAACAAAAAAGCAGCAGATGCCCCCAAAGTTGCAATGATGGCACCACCAATAGCAGGACCAACACTCCGCATCAAATTAAAGCCGACACTATTCAAACTAACAGCAGCAGGAATATTTTCCCTGCTCACAATATCTCCTATCGTTGCTTGCCAAGAAGGATTATAAAAAGCTGTACCACATCCAATCAAAAACGTAAAACATAACAAAAGCCAAGGTGTTAGAAATCCCATATAGGCTAAAACAGATAAACTCATGGATATGACCATCATCATAATCTGCGCACACAACATAATTTGACGCCGATTAAAATTATCCGCTAATGCCCCTGCCATCAAAGAAAACATAACAAGTGGTAATGTTGTGGCACTTTGAACAAGCCCAACCATGGAATGCGAAGAACTAATCAACGCCATTAACCACCCTGCTCCAACAGCCTGTATCAGCCCCCCTAAATTAGAAATAAGAGTAGATGACCATAGATTTCGAAATACCGAATTACGAAAAAGTTTTAATGTTGAAATGCTCTGCATCTTTTTCCTCCAAATCGGTATTTATCATCTTTGTTATCACACACACGCTCATAATCTTTGTATCAAAAGGATGCATAATTCTTTAAAAAACTTCTCATAAAACTCTATTTAAATCAATATTTCAAAACAAAAGCTTTTATTTAAAGAAAGACTTCAAAATGCTGTAAAGGACTAGTATTTTAACCTTCTTTCCTATATAAGGACGAAAATAGGTAAGAGTCTTTGACTCTTCTTGTTTCCTCACAGACCCTTGCTGAACGACATCTCGGCTATGGGTGACTTTATGTTTCTTCGTTTTTGGAAAGGATAATACGATGTCGATTACAGCTGAACGTAAACAAGCTCTTGTCGCAGAATACGCAAATAAAGTTGGTGATACAGGATCACCAGAAGTACAGATTGCTGTACTTTCTGAACGTATTTCTAATTTAACAAACCACTTTAAATCTCACAAAAAGGATAATCATTCTCGTCGTGGTCTTTTGAAGATGGTGTCTCAACGTCGGCGTCTTCTTGATTATCTTAAAGGAGTTGACCAAAATCGTTATCAGACACTTATCAAAAAGTTAGGTTTGCGTCGCTAAAAGAAAAATGGTGGTGGTGTTTAAAAAAAACCACCCATTTTTTCAACGTGTTGCTTTTAATTAAAAAATTTAAAAACTGACAAGTTATTATGGGATAGGACTGCTCATCATTTCGCATTTAAGGCAGTTTACTTCTCTATTCTCGTAACAAAGATAAAAAGTATGTTGTCCACCCCAGAGCTTGGAAATATGCTACGCAAAACCAGAATGTGAGCAATCAAAGATTTAAACACTGGTCATTAAGGATAAAAAATGTTCAAAACGCACAAGATAGAAATTGAATGGGCTGGGCGTCCTCTCACCCTTGAAACAGGGAAAATAGCACGTCAAGCTGATGGTGCAGTGATTGCTACCTATGGAGAAACTATTGTCTTAGCAACCGTTGTATCAGCCAAAAGTCCAAAACCAGACCAGGACTTTTTTCCACTCACCGTTAATTATCAAGAAAAATCCTATGCTGTTGGTCGAATACCTGGGGGCTATTTAAAACGTGAAAGTCGACCAAGTGAAAATGAAACTTTGGTTTCACGTTTGATTGATCGCCCAATTCGTCCCCTTTTCGTTGAGGGATATAAAAATGATACGCAAGTGATTGTTTCCGTTATACAGCATGATCTCGAAAATAATCCCGATATCCTTGCGATGATTGCATCTTCTGCTGCATTGACCCTGTCAGGTGTTCCTTTCATGGGTCCTATAGCTGGTGCCCGCGTTGGCTATTGTAATGGACAATATGTTCTCAATCCTCATATTGATGAAATGCCTGAATCAAAACTTGATCTTGTTGTTGCTGGAACAGAAAGTGCTGTTTTGATGGTTGAATCAGAAGCACAAGAATTACCGGAAGATATCATGTTGGGTGCCGTGATGTTTGGTCACAAAGGCCTTCAACCTGTCCTTGATGCCATTATAAAGCTTGCTGAAGTTGCTGCAAAAGATCCTCGTGATTTTGTTCCTGAAGATCTTTCTGAACTTGAAAAAACAATGCAGAAAATGGCAGAACAGTATATACGAAAGGCTTACACAATTACTGATAAGCAAGAACGTTATGCTGCAATTGATGCACTAAAGACAAAAATCCTCAGTAAATTTATGCCAGAAACAGAAGAAGACTGTAAGTTTAGTGCAGATCAAATTGCAACCGTATTTAAACAGTTGCAAGCAAAAATTGTTCGCGGGAATATTCTTGATACCCAAAAGCGGATTGATGGACGCAATCTTTCTACCGTGCGCCCTATCCAATCAGAAGTAAGTATTTTACCCCGCACACATGGATCAGCACTCTTTACCCGCGGAGAAACACAAGCTATTGTCGTTGCAACACTAGGAACTGGTGAAGATGAACAATATGTTGATTCCTTAACGGGAATGTATAAGGAAACATTCCTTCTCCATTACAATTTCCCACCATTTTCAGTGGGTGAAACGGGACGCCTTGGTTCTCCTGGTCGTCGTGAAATTGGACATGGCAAATTGGCATGGCGAGCAATTCACCCCATGTTGCCAACGAAAGAATCTTTTCCTTATACTATTCGTGCTGTCTCAGAAATCACTGAATCCAATGGATCTTCTTCTATGGCAACGGTTTGTGGGACCTCACTTGCTCTCATGGATGCCGGCGTTCCTCTAGCACGCCCTGTTGCTGGTATTGCCATGGGCTTGATTAAAGAAGGAGAACGCTTTGCTGTTCTGTCTGATATTTTAGGGGATGAAGATCATCTTGGAGATATGGATTTCAAAGTCGCAGGAACAGAAAATGGTATTACTGCCTTGCAAATGGATATCAAAATTGATGGTATTACCGAAGAAATTATGAAAATCGCGCTTGAACAAGCCAAAGGTGGACGAATCCATATCCTCAATGAGATGGCGAAAGCTTTAACCAGTGCACGTGCTGAGCTGAGTGAATTTTCTCCACGAATCGAAGTTATGAATATTTCTGTCGATAAAATCCGTGATGTTATCGGCTCTGGTGGTAAAGTTATTCGGGAAATCGTGGAACAAACTGGAGCAAAAATTAATATTGAAGATGATGGTACCATTAAAATTGCTTCTGCTGATGCTAAAACCATTGAAGCAGCAAAACGCTGGATCCATTCTATTGTCGATGAGCCTGAAGTTGGTGCTGTCTACCAAGGAACAGTTGTAAAAACTGCAGAATTTGGTGCATTTATAAACTTCTTTGGTTCTCGTGATGGACTCGTTCATATCTCTCAGCTTGCATCAGAACGCGTCACCAAAACAACCGATATTGTGAAGGAAGGTGACAAAGTTTGGGTTAAATTAATGGGCTTTGATGAGCGTGGAAAAGTTCGGTTATCAATGAAGGTTGTTGATCAAAAAACCGGAAAGGAAATCACCGGTGATAAAGCGATGAATGAAGAAAAGTGCGTGGATGAAAAAAAACAACCTGAAAATAAGCGCCGCCGTAAGAAAAAAGAAGAGTAAGTTTTTCCTCTTATCGTATCATGAAATGCCATCCCAACATTGGAGTGGCATTTTTCTTTGAAAGAGTCATATGTGTTATTATTTTTGCCTTTTGAAAATCATGAACTCCCATATCCTGATCCAAACCAATGTTGGTTAAGTTTCGGTTTAACAGAAATCCCAGCTCCAGAATGGGCACAGAATTTAAAAGTTATTACGCCTTGGCGACCAGATTTTTTAAAATTTGTCGATACTCAATTTCACTGCTCTCCCCAAATAGATAAAACCTTCAGCTATGATGGTGCATTTTTACATTTGAGCAAATATCGTGGTTTTAACCAAAATTGTTTTCTTGATTTATTAGAATGCGTTAAACCCAATGGATGGATTGTAATCAGTGGGAATAAAACTGCTGGTGCTGCTTCAATGATGAAGTGGGTCAAAACAATTGTTCCCATCACCAACAAATTGTCTAAAAATCATGGTCTTGTATTTTGGTTGCAAGTTCCTCAACAAATTGAGAGACATAACATTGCACAATTGCGCTCACCACCGCTCACTTTTGGTAAATTTCAAACCACTTCTGGTATGTTCTCACACGGACGTATTGATCCGGGATCCGCTGCACTTGCTTCTTATATGCCCAAAGTTATTTCTGGAAAAACAGCTGATTTTGGTGCTGGATGGGGCTATCTTTCTCACGTTGCACTTGAACGAAGTGAAAAACTCACCGCTCTAGACCTTTATGAAGCAGACTACAACGCTTTGAGAGCAGCAAAAAGGCACCTTAAATCCATAACTGCTCCTTTTCCAATTCATTTTTATTGGCATGACCTTGTGCATGAACCTATCACAAATCTATATGACACAATCATTTCAAATCCACCGTTTCACACACAACAAACGACAGATGTTTCATTAGGAAAAAATTTTATTATAAATGCTGCAAAGTGCCTAAAACCAGGCGGCAGCCTGCTTTTTGTTGCAAACCGCCACCTGCCTTATGAAACATTATTAAAAAATATTTTCCGCACAGTGTTGATACATGAACAAGCCCATGGTTTCAAAATTATCGAAGCGCGCAGATAAACAAAACAAGCAATAACTTTCAAAGAATAAAACGGGAAAGATCGATATCAGCAGCAAGCTCACCAATAGATTTTCTCACGTAAGCAGCATCAATTTTAAACGATGTTCCAGCTTTATCGGGCGCCGTAAAAGAAATCTCATCCAAAACGCGCTCCATCACGGTTTGCAAACGACGTGCCCCTATATTTTCAATCCTTGCATTTAAATCTACAGCAATATCTGCCAAAGCATCAATTGCATCATCGGTAATTTCCAAATGAACCTCTTCTGTTGCCATAAGAGCAATATATTGTTTAATCAAACTAGCTTCTGGTTCCGTTAGAATGCGCCGTAAATCTTCCCTTGTTAAAGGGTTGAGCTCCAC
Source organism: Bartonella sp. OC16QHHD (assembly GCF_042194035.1). Classification (NCBI taxonomy): domain Bacteria; kingdom Pseudomonadati; phylum Pseudomonadota; class Alphaproteobacteria; order Hyphomicrobiales; family Bartonellaceae; genus Bartonella; species Bartonella sp. OC16QHHD. Next base: position 55,872 of record NZ_JBHIMJ010000010.1, read on the forward strand.
ACGGATGGGCAAACGTCCTTGAAGTTCCGGTAATAAATCAGATGGCTTGGAAACATGAAATGCACCTGAGGCAATAAAAAGAATATGATCTGTTTTGATTTGCCCATATTTTGTACTAACCGTTGTTCCTTCAACCAAAGGCAAAAGATCCCGTTGAACGCCCTCACGCGAAACGGCAGCACTGGCTCCACCATCCCTAGTTGCAATTTTATCAATCTCGTCAATAAAAACAATACCGTCATTTTCAGCAACACGAAGCGCTTCTTGAATAATTTGATCCTGATCAAGGAGTTTTTCAGATTCATCATCAATAAGCGGCTTAAAAGCATCCCTTACTGTCGTCTTACGAACTTTTGTACGACTGCCCATTTTACCCAAAATATCTGATAAATTCATAATACCCATTTGTGCCCCAGGCATACCAGGAATATCAAAGGTTGAAGCACTATTGCTATTATTATCGGCGACTTCAATTTCAATCTCTTTCTCATCCAATTCACCTTCACGCAATTTTTTGCGAAAACTATCACGGGTAGCGGGACTGGCTGTTTTACCAACAAGGGCATCTAAAACGCGCTCTTCAGCATTCACGTGAGCCTTTTCTTTTATTTCATCCCGTTTCTTTTCACGCACAAGAGAAATGGCAATTTCAACAAGATCTCGAATAATTTGCTCAACATCACGTCCCACATAACCAACTTCAGTAAATTTAGTCGCTTCTACTTTAACGAAAGGTGCTCCAGAAAGTTTTGCTAATCGACGTGCAATACCAGTTTTACCAACTCCTGTTGGCCCTATCATTAAAATATTTTTTGGCATAACTTCTTCACGCATCGGCTCATCAAGCTGTTGCCTACGCCACCGATTGCGTAGTGCAATAGCTACAGAGCGTTTGGCATCATTTTGGCCAATAATAAAACGATCAAGTTCAGAAACAGTTTCACGAGGGGAAAATACAACACACATTTAAATAGCTTTCTCTAAAGAAGATAATTCTGCATCCAATGTTTCAATCGTAAAATGATCATTGGTGTAAACACAAATTTTAGCGGCAATAGCCATAGCTTTACGAGCAATAGTTTCTGCATCCAAATCCAAATCCATGAGTGCACGCGCTGCTGAAAGAGCAAAATTTCCTCCAGAGCCAATTGCCATAACCCCATCTTCTGGTTCTAAGACATCACCAAGCCCTGTTAGAGCCAAAGTTACTTTCTTATCAGCCACGAGCATCATTGCTTCGAGACGACGCAAATAGCGATCTGTTCTCCAATCTTTTGCAAGTTCCACACAAGCACGCATAAGCTGATCAGGATATTGCTCAAGCTTTGTTTCCAATCTCTCCAGTAATGTAAAAGCATCTGCCGTAGCACCAGCAAAACCAGCAATAACCACTCCGTTCTTTCCAAGACGACGCACTTTACGTGCATTGCCTTTCATAATTGTCTGTCCAAGAGAGACCTGACCATCCCCGGCCATCACGACTTTTCCACTTTTTCGTACCGTAATAATTGTTGTACCATACATTATGTCTGGCTTATGTTCTGTCATAAGGAAACTCCTTAATATTAACTTTACTTTTTAATATTGATTTCTTTTCATACAATGTAAAACTCAATTACTATTGTCCTATTTAAGAACATATACAGCAAAACACAATGATTCAGCATAACTCAATTTGTTGAAAATGGAAAAATGATATCATTGTTGTCAATGTAAATTACTGCTAAATAGCTTTATATAAACAGTTTGTGCTTTTTAGAGGAAAATTATGAAAAAAATAGCCATAGGGACCTTAGGTGGAACAATTGCAATGACTGCTGATAGTTTTGGTCACATGCAACCGACTTTAACTTCAGATAACCTCATAAAAAGTGTTCCTGATTTAAATAACGTTGCTGATATTCATGCACAAACATTAATGCAAATACCAAGTGGATCTTTATCGTTTCAAATGCTTTTTGAAATAATTAAGTGGGCAAAACAACAAATAAACGCTGGTGCAGAAGGTATTGTTTTAACACAAGGGACTGATACTCTGGAAGAAACAGCTTTTTTTCTTTCTCTTTATTGGCAAGAAGCCGAACCACTCATCATAACCGGTGCTATGCGCATGCCTCATGAAGCAGGCGCCGATGGCCCCGCCAACATTTTAGCAGCCACTCGTGTCGCAGCAGCCACACAAAGTCGTAACAGGGGCGTTCTCGTTGTCATAAATGATGCAATTCATTCACCTTATTGGCTCTATAAAAGCCATACCATCAAAGTCGAAACATTTCAATCAGGTCTTGCAGGTGTTTTAGGAACTATTTTAGAGGGAAAACTTATTTATTTCAATGATCGAAAATTTTTCCCAAAAACGTTTGATCTTCCCCAAAACCATGATCATCAAATTGCACTCCTCTATTCCTCTTTATCATCTGATGCAAAATTAATGAAACTATGCCTTGAAAGTGGGTATTATGCTGGAGTTGTTATTGCTGGTTTTGGTGCAGGACACTGTAGTTTTCAAGAAGCAGACCTTGTACAACAATATGCACAAAAAATACCAATCATTATTGCTAGTCGTTGTTGTAATGGCTCAACAACTCGTATAACTTATGGCTATAAAGGCTCCGAAATCGATATGATTGCTTCTGGTGCTCTCATGTCTGGTTATTTATCAGCCGTAAAAGCGCGTCTACTTTTATGGACTTTTTTGGCGCAAGGGCACTCATTAGCACAAATCCGTGCAAACTGGAATGACTGGACTATAAGTTAATGAAAAATGATCTATTGTCTTAAAAGAAGAGAGCATGCAAAACAAAATTTACTTGAAAATAAAGCCGCTCATCTGTCTGCTCTTAATCAATTGCTGCTGCAAAAAATTCTCGACCAATACAAATGATTGATACGACTATACAAAAAATTAATCAGAAAGATAATCTGGTCAAATCCGTTTCTGACCGATATTCACCCTATCGCGTTTTTACTGCACAAGAATGGTCAGAGTTTCGTGCAGACACACCTCTTACTTTGACTTTTGATGAAATTAAGCGTTTACGCTCTATTGATGATCCTATTGATCTTAAAGAAGTCCAACGCATTTATCTTTCTTTATCGCGTCTATTATCATGCCATGTTGAAGCAGTACAGGAACTTTTTCACAAACGTCAGCAGTTTCTCCATCAAGAAGAGAGTAGAAAAACGCCCTTTATTATTGGAATTGCTGGTTCTGTAGCTGTAGGAAAATCAACCACGGCTCGCATTCTTCAAGAACTGTTGAAAAGATGGACATCTAGCCTTAAAGTTGATCTGATAACGACGGATGGTTTTCTCTATCCTAACGCAATCTTACAGCAAAAAAATCGAATGAATCGCAAAGGATTTCCTGATTCCTATGACATTAAAAAGTTGCTGTGCTTTCTTTCGGCGATAAAAGCAGGTATCGGAAATGTCCGTGCCCCGCTTTACTCACATATGATCTATGATGTTCTAGAAAATCAGACTATTACCATTGATCGTCCTGATATTTTAATTGTTGAAGGTATTAATGTATTACAGGTCAGTGATCTTCCTAAAGATGGGAAAGCTATTCCTTTCGTATCAGATTTTTTTGATTTTTCAATCTATGTCGATGCCGAAACAGAAGTCATTCGTCACTGGTATTTAGAGCGCTTTAAACGTTTGCGTAAAACAGCTTTTCAAAATCCTGAATCCTATTTTCATCGTTATGCCCACCTCAATGAAAAAGAAGCTTCAAAAATCGCTGAGGATCTTTGGCAAACGATTAATTTAAAAAATTTACAGGAAAATATATTGCCAACACGACCACGGTCCAATCTCATTCTACGAAAGGGAAAAAATCATTTGGTCGAATATGTCGCACTTAGACGACTATAAGGATCTCATAACTATGCAGCACCACCACATTCATTTTACCTCAACGCGTATCGATAACAGTTGCCCTATCATCTTGGTAAACCAAAGAACTCTTGCCAACTTATCACTTGATGCGTCAACAACAGCATGGATAAAAGTTAATGACTTTACTGGTAAAGCAGGACAAATACTCTTTATTCCTCACGAAACGGGACATTTAAAAAAAGTTTTATTTGGAATTGGCAATGGTAACGATCCTTTTATCACAGGACTGCTTGCTCAAAAGCTTCCTGCTGGTCAATGGCATTTAGAAGGTACAACCTCTGATGAAATAAATACCTATCTTGGATTGGCATTTGGTAGCTATCAATTTAATCGCTATCGTCAAAATTCTTCTTTCAAATCATTATCTATCCATGTCAATGAGGCTATTGATCTTAATGAGCTCCAACGAATTTATGAAGCTGTCTTTTTCGTCCGTGATCTCATTAATATTCCAGCCAATGATATGAACCCTGATGCTCTCGAAAAAGAAGCTCGAAAACTAGGAAAAACCTACGGTGCTCATATCAAAAGTATTTGTGGAGACGATCTCTTAACCCATAACTTTCCGATGATTCATGCTGTAGGACGAGCAGGCAGCACTGCACCACGACTGATTGAGTTACTCTGGGGGCAAGAACATCATCCTAAAATAACGTTGGTGGGCAAAGGCGTAACTTTTGATACTGGAGGTCTCGATATTAAATCAGCCAATAACATGTTGCTTATGAAAAAAGATATGGGGGGTGGAGCAAACGTTTTGGGATTGGCTAAACTTATCATGGACGCAAAATTGCCTTTCCGTTTACGCGTTTTGATTCCAGCTGTAGAAAATGCAATTTCTGGGAATGCTTACCGACCAGGTGATATTCTCAAAAGTCGTAAAGGTTTAAGTGTTGAAGTAGGTAATACAGATGCTGAAGGGCGAATTGTCCTTGCCGATGCACTCGCCTATGGTGATGAAGAAAGTCCACAATTCATGCTTTGTATGGCTACTTTAACAGGGGCAGCGCGTATAGCATTAGGACCAGATCTTCCCGCATTTTATTGTAATGATTCAATATGGGCACAACAAATTTCTGAATCTGCTCACGCTGTCTTTGATCCTCTTTGGCAAATGCCCCTTTGGAAACCTTACCAAGAGATGTTATCATCACCAATTGCTGATCTTAACAATGTAACTGGAAATAGCTTTGCTGGTTCTATAACGGCTGCTTTATTTCTTAATTCTTTTGTTGAAAAAGCTGAACATTTTGCGCATTTTGACCTTTATGGATGGGTTCCAAAAGAAAAACCAGGATACCCTATTGGTGGATCAGCACAAACTATTCGTGCCCTTTATAATATTTTTAAAAATGAATTTTGACACAAATATCCACAAAAATGGACAATTTTGCAGCTTAAAGAATAATTGGTCTTACACTGTGTTCTTAGTTTTGTTTGAGGATAAAAACCTTACCAATACAGTTTTCATGAGTTTGTTTAAAGGTAAGGAGTAACAAAATGGACAGCAAAAAGATGATCTCTAAAGACCCAAGGCTTTATGCATTCAGAGATGATCTAGCAGATCAACGTCTTGAAACAGAAATTACAGCCCAGCGCTTTGTTCAAGGTGAAAAAAAACGTGTTAATACAGCGGTCGCTGGACTTTTTAAAGAAAATAGTAAAAAAAGTGAAAGACAAACAGAATGCTTATTGGGAGAAGAACTTCTCATTTTTGAACAAGGGGAAACGATGTCGTGGGGGCAATCCCTTAAAGATGGTTATGTTGGTTATATTGATACAAAAGTTCTTTGTACATCAACCATAAAACAAACCCATGTGGTTTCAGTACCACGCACATTTAAATATTTACACGCTGACTTACGTGGACCAATAGTATCCCCATTATCTATGGGAAGCAAAGTCAGTGTTGTTGATGAAATTGAAGTCCGTGACACAATGTATTCTATTCTTGAAAATGGAACAGCAATCATTACGAGCCATCTCAGCCCCATTGGACGCGTATATGAAGATTATGTCACAGTTGCAGAAACCTTTATCCGTACACCTTATCTTTGGGGTGGTATCAGCGGTTTTGGAATTGATTGTTCGGGACTCATTCAGCTCTCTATGATGATGACTGATCAAATAGTTTTACGTGACACCGATATGCAGCAAAAAACTATAGGCAGTCCTCTTACAGATACTGATAAACTTCAACGAGGCGATTTAATTTTTTGGAAAGATCATGTTGCTATTATGGTTGATCATGAAAATATTATTCATGCAAATGGTTTTTCCATGGACGTTATGATCGAGCCATTAGAAGAGGCAATTACGCGTATAGCTAAAAAAAATCAATATCCCATCGCAAAACGTCGTCCAATGCAAGAAACTTAATACATGCCTCCTATAAAAAGTTAATTGAATGTTTTTATTATACAATAGATTGATTTATAAGGATAACTATCCATCATTCGCTCTGCATCAAGCATTCTAAATATCGTAAAATTCTCTTATTTCAAATCTGTTTTTATGTTGAATCAATCAAAATCGCTTGCTTGTTCATCACAAGCGAAATTGATGTATAAGTAAAAATGATTACGAAAAGAAAAAATATCCCTTCTGAATGCTCTCAAATGCCAAGAGCTATCATAACTAACATTGGAACCAGCTTACTCCTTCATAAGCGTAAAGATAGTGGCGCTCAATAGATTTTATCTTATAAGGCTTTACCATTATACCATTCACGAGTGCCAGCACAAAATGGGCTTTGGAATATTGCGAGATGTCTCTTTTAAACAACCCCGTAAATATGCAACACAATGGCGTTCTATATTACGTAAGGGATATGCCCCTCTTAATCAAAAGCAACATTTTTTGAAATTTTTCCTATTATCGATATCTTATGAAATAAATACTCCTAATATCTCTCGATGCATCCAAGACAATCTCTCAATAATAATCGCGAAAAGTATAAATCCATTATCTACCACCATTTTTATGCTTACGAAGCGCGCAAAGGCATCATTATACACTTTTTGCCAATTCTCAATGTTGCGATAACCCTTGGCTATTGAAGAGTGTTCTTTCAGCACGTATTTTATTTATTTCTGTCTTAAATAATTTTATCCACATGACCCGCCCCGCTTGGAACGTGCAAAAGAATGATTTTGATTAATTTAACATAAAACAGATTTGAAATGAAAAAATTTTTTATGACCCTGGACTTCCCCATTCAACATAAAAAAAATTATAAATTATTATTATAACTCAATATATTGATTTATATTTAAACAATATTTCCTTCTTATAACACATTAAAGAAGGTGATTTTTCAATACCTGAACCAATGGTTTATCAGCATCAGGCATAGGGTATTTATCAAGATCATTAATAAAAACCCATTCTAAATTTTGCCCTTCTCGTCCTTGCGCAACGCCCTCATAATGGTCACAAAGATACAATGGCATTAAGAGATGAAATGTTTTATAGCTATGACTTGCAAATGTTAAAGGGTGTAAATTATTTGCCTGAACATACACACCAAGCTCTTCTTCTAGTTCACGAATCAATGAAATTTCTGGAGTTTCACCTTGCTCAACCTTTCCACCAGGAAACTCCCATAAACCAGCCAGCGATTTTCCTTCAGGACGCTTGGTAAGCAAAACACGATTATTTTGATCTAACAGTGCACATGCAACAACAAGAAGAATGGAACTTTTCATACACATATCACTCCCCAATAGGGAACATAAAGATAACTGACTTTTCTATCATATCCCCTCTGCTCCTAAAAGAGCTCACATACCCCATTTGCTCTGAAAAATAATAAACTGTTAAATATAAAGTGCATCCATTAACTTCTGTAATCACTATTGATCATAACGTACTCTTTTGTTAAATCGCAAGACCAAACCGTCGCCGTGCTCTTACCCAAACCGATATCAACACGAATTGTGATGTGCTTACCTTGCATATAAGTACCTATTGTCTCTTCACAATACTCAGGATCTCGTACGCCATTCACGGCCACACGATGCTCACCAAACCAAATCGTCAATAGATCACGATCGACTTCAACACCGGCCTTCCCAACTGCCATAACGACCCGCCCCCAATTCGCATCTTCACCAGCAATAGCCGTTTTTACGAGCGGTGAATTTGCAATTGATAAAGCAATAGTTTTAGCTGCATTGTTTGTTGTAGCACCCATCACATTAACCTCAATTAAATGACGAGCACCTTCGCCATCACAAACAACTTGTAGTGCAAGTTCATGCAAAAGTGCACTCAATTGTTTCACAAAAACTCCATAACGCTGATCAGATTTACTTGTAAGACATGGGAAATGTTCTTTTCCTGTCGCAAACAACATAAGCGTATCTGAAGTTGAAGTATCGCTATCAACAGTAATTGAATTGAAAGAACCCTCAACTGCCTCTGATAACATGGATTGGAGTACATCCGAAGAAATAGTAGCGTCACTAACCACAAATGACAGCATTGTCGCCATATCGGGTGCAATCATACCAGCACCTTTTGCAATTCCATGAATGGTAACACGCTCTCCCCCACAGTCAAAAGTGCGCGTCGCAAGTTTTGGAAATGTGTCCGTTGTCATTATGGCTTTTGCAGCTTCCAACCAATTTCCCTCTTCTGCTGTCTCTGCCATACTTGGTAAAAGATTGACAATACCCGATGCATCCATTGGCTCACCAATAACCCCCGTAGAAGCTATAAAAATTTCATCTCCTCTAACCTTTAAAGCGTTTGCTGCTGCACAGATGATTTCATTGGTTGTGTGCTTTCCTTTTCTTCCTGTAAAAGCATTTGCATTTCCAGAATTCACAACAACACCCCTCGCAACCCCATGAGGAAGCGATGCACGACAATGCTCTACAGGAGCAGACGGACATTTTGAACGGGTAAAAACACCGGCCACACTCACTGGCTTATCGAATATGATGAAAAGAAGATCTGTACGATCTTTATATTTAATCCCAGCTTCAGCTGTTGCTATCCGTACCCCAGATAAGGAAGAAAGCTCCTGAATCTTTTGAGGCGACAAAGGAGAAATTTTCAAAACCACAATATGCTCTCTGTAAAAATAAATGAAATGATTGCAGATCAATAACCCCTCATAGAAAACTGCTAGGCTTTTTGAACAAAACTAACTTAGCAAATTATCTATTAAAGAGGCTATCCACTTATTTTTCCTAGCTATTCTGTATCTTCTTCATCTGATGTCTCATCGGGAAGTAGCGTCCCATTTTGATGAAGCGATTCCATGATTTTTGTAACATTAGGATCAGGGTATTTCACATCCATCTTGCTACGCAAATCAACAATCAGTTCTTGATAGCGCTTTTTTATCAGCTGTGTCCGCAACATCTCTTTAACATCATCAAATGCAGGAGGTTGTTTCAAACGACGATCTTCTAATTTAATAATATGCCAACCAAAAGGACTTTCAACGGGTTGTTTAGTGTATTCGCCAACTTTCAAACCAAATGCAGCATCTTCAAAAGGCTTGACCATTTGACCATGGCTAAAATAACCAAGATCACCCCCAACGGCAGCAGAACCATCTGTTGAACTTTTCTTTGCAATCTCTTCAAAATTTTCGCCTTTATTTAAATGCTTAATGATAGCTTCTGCTTCTTTTCTCGTTTTGACCAAAATATGACGCGCTTTAACCTCATCCTCTTTAGGTAAAGCAGCAACTTCTTGCTTATAAAGAGCTTCCAAATCAGTATCCGATATTTTGTCAACAATCGCCTGTTTAAAATAAAGCTGTTGAAGAACATTGTCACGCATGACTGCCATACGTTTATCGTAAGCTTCTGTCTTATCAAGACCTTTGCTTCTTGCTGCTTTTGCAAGTGCCTGCATATCTAAATAAGCTTTTAGAACCATCATACGACGTTGTTCATCAGGAAAACGTGCTAAATTAGGATTTATTTCAAGTGCTAAATCATCCAATTGGCCTACTGTAATATTTTTCCCATCAATAACCGCCATAACATGAGAAGGAGAAACGGCTTTTTCAGAAGCTTTCTCCAAAGTCTTTAAATCATTCGACGATGAATTCAAACCTTCTTGGGCTCTCACCCCTAAACTTGTACTTGCCAATAAAGTTGATGCTAAAAAAAGCGTGATAAAGTTAAATTTCATAAATATACTCCTTAAAAATGAAGGCAGGTTCAAGATTCCAATTTTCTTTAACATAACACTTTAATCTTTAAACATAGAGAAATAAATTAGTAATTTATTTTAAAAAAGTATAAAATTATCCTTTTATCTCAGTTTCTCCAATCCTATCTAATGCAGATGAAAAGCATGATAATAGAGAAAAATGACATATTGTATCTTAAATTACTTTGTATTGTATCAGTTAAATAGCATACTTAAAGTTGACATAAAGCGCTTAGCCTCTTATCTCTACTTTACAATTAGAGTGAAAAATTGCACACCAGCAAGTATAATGGTACCATCTGCATTTCATGATGTCTCCAATGATATCAGACAACCTGAAGGAAATGTAGAGTATGGGGAGAGCATATGAATTACCCAACAAGAGTGACAACAATTAAAAGAAAGGGCCAGAGATGGTCAGTTTAGGTGTTTTTGCCCGTAAGTTTTTTGGTTCAGCTCATGAGCGACATCTCAAAGCACTCCGCCAAAAAGTTGCACAAATTAATGCTTTGGAAGAACAATTCGTAAAATTAAGTGATGAGCAGCTTTGCCAAAAAACAGATGCCTTTCGTAAACGTCTTAGTGAAGGTGAAAGTGTTGATTTGCTCTTACCAGAAGCTTTCGCGACTGTTCGTGAAGCCGCAAAACGTGTTTATGACATGCGTCCTTTTGACGTGCAACTTATTGGTGGAATGGTCCTTCACGACTGTGGCATAGCTGAAATGCGTACTGGTGAAGGTAAAACATTAATGGCAACTCTACCAATTTATCTCAATGCATTGGAAGGTAAAGGCGTTCATGTTGTGACAGTAAACGATTATCTCGCCAGTCGTGATGCTGAAACAATGGGGAAAATTTTTAGTTTTCTAGGGCTTACAACAGGCGTGATTCTTCATGATCTTGATAGTGATGCCCGCCGAGAGGCCTATGCATGCGACATTACCTATGCCACAAATAATGAACTAGGTTTTGATTATTTGCGTGATAATATGGCCTTCGATCATAGTCAAATGGTCCAACGTGGACATCATTACGCAATTGTTGATGAAGTTGATTCGATTCTTATTGATGAAGCCCGTACCCCCCTTATTATTTCTGGTCCTCTAGAAGATCGTACTGACTTCTATAACCTTATTGATACATTTATTCCTGCCTTAACTCCAGAAGACTATGAAATAGACGAAAAACAAAAAACAACGACCTTTACCGAAGTTGGTACTGAAAAAATTGAAAAAATGCTCGAACAAGCTGGGCATCTTAAAGGTGAGAGTCTTTATGACATAGAAAATGTCGCTATCGTTCATCATGTCAATAATGCTCTAAAAGCTCATAAACTGTTTGCTCGTGATAAAGATTACATTGTTCGCAATGATGAAATCGTTATTATTGACGAATTTACAGGGCGAATGATGCCTGGGCGGCGTTATTCTGAAGGACTTCATCAAGCGTTAGAAGCTAAAGAGCATGTTGCTATTCAACCAGAAAACCAGACACTTGCTTCCATCACTTTCCAAAATTACTTCCGTATGTATAGAAAATTATCTGGCATGACTGGAACTGCAACAACAGAAGCCGAAGAATTCAGAAATATTTATGGTCTTGACGTTGTCGAAGTCCCTACCAATTTGCCAATACAACGTATTGATGAAGATGATGAGATTTATCGAACAGCAGAAGAGAAATATCGGGCAATTGTGCGTGATATCCGTCAAGCACACGAAAAAGAACAGCCTATTCTTGTTGGAACAACCTCTATTGAAAAATCAGAACAATTGGCAGAGCGTTTGCGAAAAGAAGGCATTACCGATTTTAGAGTCTTAAATGCTCGCTATCACGAACAAGAAGCATATATCATTGCGCAAGCAGGAGTTCCTAGAGCTCTCACCATTGCAACCAACATGGCAGGACGCGGTACGGATATACAGCTTGGTGGTAATGTTGAAATGCGCATCCGACAAGAGTTACAGGATATCCCCGAAGGTCCAGAGCGGACAGCTAAAATTGAAGAAATAAAAAAAGATGTTCAGAAGCTTAAAGAAAAAGCTTTAGCGGCTGGAGGGCTTTACGTTATCGCTACTGAACGTCATGAAAGCCGTCGTATTGATAACCAGCTTCGTGGACGTTCTGGTCGCCAAGGCGATCCTGGTCGCTCAAAATTCTTTCTCTCTCTTCAAGATGATCTTATGCGTATCTTTGGCTCTAACCGTATGGATAGTATGCTGCAAAAACTTGGATTGAAAGAAAATGAAGCTATTATCCATCCATGGATTAATAAAGCCCTTGAAAAAGCGCAAAAAAAGGTCGAAGCACGAAACTTTGAAATTCGTAAAAATCTGCTAAAATATGATGATGTCATGAATGATCAACGCAAGGTTATTTTTGAACAGCGTATGGAGGTTATGAACGCAGATGATTTATCAGAAATGATCCTTGAAATGCGCAATGAAGTCGTAGAGGATCTCGTAGAGGCTTATATTCCATCAGGGACATATTCTGAAAAATGGGATGCAAAAACTCTCGAAGAAGAGCTTCAACAACTCTTTAATCTTGAGCTTCCAGTGGAAGAATGGGCAAAAGAAGATGGAATTGCCGAGGAGCAAATTCTAGAGCGTGTATCAGATGCTGTTACAAAACTTGAAAATGAGCGTACTGAACGATATTCTCCAGAAGTTATGGCTTATTTTCACAAAGCAGTATTGCTCGAAACTATTGACACGTTATGGCGTGAACATCTGGTGAGTTTAGACCATTTGCGTTCTGTTGTTGGGTTTCGTGGTTATGCGCAGCGGGATCCGCTCAATGAATATAAGACAGAATCATTTGAACTCTTTCAAAGTATGTTGAAAAATTTGCGCCGAATTGTCACTTCTAAGCTTATGCGCTTTGAAATCATTCAACACCCCACAGAACCGACCATGCCTGAGCAAACTGATGCTGCTTCTTCTGTCTTTAATGATCAAAGTCAAGAAAATGCTCCCACCTTATGGGCACGATCACAAGAAAATAGATTTGTTAATCCACAAGATCGTGACCCTAACGATATAACCACATGGGGAAAAGTTGGACGTAATGAGCGTTGTCCTTGCGGTTCAGAAAAAAAATACAAACACTGTCATGGAGCCTTTGTTTGAAAAGCAAATTATGCAAATGAATAAAAAGCGAAATTATGAGCAAGAATTGCGCACAGCTGGTTTAAGAGTAACACGTCAACGACGAGTTATTCTTGATATTTTGACTGATACAAATGATCATCCTAATGCATTTGAAATTTTTCAGCGTGCAAACAAAATAGATTCGAATATTTCACTCTCAACTGTTTATCGAACCATGAAAATATTAGAAGGAAATGGAACAATTCATCGCCATAGCTTTAGTGGTGGTCCATCTCGTTTTGAGCAAGCAGATGGGCAACATCATGATCATCTCATTGATATAGAAACAGGACAAGTTATCGAGTTTCATTCTGATGTTATTGAAAAGCTGCAAGAGGAAATTGCAAAATCCCTTGGCTATGATATTATTCATCACCGCCTTGAACTTTACGGAAAAAAAAACTCTTAAAAAAGTAATCATATATCATTAGATAAAATACCTCAGGCAAATCAAATTTTATAAAAATTTACCTTTAAAATATAATAGTTTTCATTGGCAAAAAAAAAGAATTGCTTTATTACCCCTCTTTGTATGATGCTATACGGTAATTCATTGCCAATATTATAACAAAAAATCATTGCAACAAAATATTATAAAAATTGTATTATGAAAAATTAGGCCAATATTATCATGGTTTCTTTGCCACAAGATCGTATGAGACAGCTTGAAAAACGCTTTGAAATAATTGAAAGCCAAATGACGACGAATCCAAATGCTGAAACATATGTCAAATTAGCTTCTGAATATGCAGAACTACAACCCGTTATTACCTCTATACGCGCATTAAATGCTCTTTATGAAGAGATTACAGAATTAGAAACGATTATCAATGATAAACAAACAGATATAGAGATGCGTAATCTTGCTCAAGAAGAGCTACCATCGTTATATAAAAAAGTGGAGCAATTTGAAAAAGAACTCCAAATTCTGTTATTGCCTAAAGATGTTGCTGATGAAAAAAACGCTATTGTTGAAATTCGAGCAGGAACGGGTGGCTCAGAAGCAGCACTTTTTTCCGGTGATCTTTTCCGCATGTATGAACGTTATGCCCATGCTCACAATTGGAAAGTAGAAGTTATTTCACTTAGTGAGGGGGAAGTTGGCGGATATAAAGAGATTATTGCTACCATTTCAGGAAAAGGTGTCTTTTCTAAATTGAAATATGAATCAGGGGTTCATCGTGTGCAACGCATCCCTGAAACAGAGACAGGTGGGCGTATCCATACATCTGCTGCTACCGTTGCTGTGCTTCCAGAAGCTGAAGATATTGATATTGATATTCGTCCTGAAGATATTCGTATCGACACAATGCGTGCATCCGGAGCAGGAGGACAGCATGTTAATACAACGGATTCAGCTGTTCGTATCACGCATATTCCAACAGGAATTATGGTCGTACAAGCAGAAAAATCACAACATCAGAACCGAGCACGAGCCCTTCAAATTTTACGGGCACGCTTATTCGATATCGAACGACAAAAAGCGGAAAGTGAACGTTCAGCTTCTCGTAAAAGCCAAGTTGGTTCTGGTGATCGCTCAGAACGTATTCGTACCTATAATTTTCCACAAGGACGTGTCACGGATCACCGTATTAATCTAACCTTGTATAAGCTTGATCGCATTCTAGAGGGAGATCTTGATGAACTTCTTCATGCACTCATCTCAGATCATCAAACAACACTGCTGATGGAAATGGATAATAATTGAGCAAATATTCTTTCAAGAATGTTATCCAACAAATGCAAGAAAAATTGCGCACGAAAGGGATTGCTGAAGCCGATCTCGATGCGAAAATACTCGTTGAATGGATAACAGGAATAAATGCTGCTGAAAGAATTTCTAAACCAGATATGCATCTATCTTCTGAGCATATTATACAAATAGAACAGGCTTTACAACGGCGTATTGCAGGCGAACCCGTTTACCGTATTATAGGAGCACGAGAATTTTATGGTATATCTTTTACATTGTCTCAAGAGACGTTAGAACCTCGTCCTGATACAGAAACGCTGATAGATCTTGTTCTCCCTTTTCTCCAAAAACAGGTCGAAAATTCGAGAAGAACAACATTCCTTGATATGGGAACAGGAAGTGGCGCCATTGCTATTGCACTCCTTAAACAAATTCCCCAATCCTATGCGGTGGCAGTCGATATTTCTGAAGATGCCCTTAAAACAGCGAAAAAAAATGCAAAAAATGCTGAAGTAGCACACCGCTTCACACCTCTTCTTAGCGACTGGTTTGATTCTGTCACAGATCGCTTTGATTTTATTGTTTCCAATCCACCTTATATTCCCGCAAAAGATATCAAAAAACTTGCAAAAGAAGTGCGCTTACATGACCCATTACGCGCTCTGATAGGAGGGGAAGATGGACTTGATTTTTATCGAAAACTCGCCCATGAAGCAGCCAATTACTTAAAAGAAAACGGCTATGTCGCTGTTGAAATTGGTTTCTCTCAAGAAAATGAAGCCTGCAATTTGTTTGAAAAAAATGGTTTTCAATGTTTAGAAGTGCGCAAAGATCTAAGTGGAATACCCCGCGCACTTCTATTTGCATGCAAACATTAAAATTCCCAATCATCATCCGTAGTAGCAACCGCCTTGCCAATGACATAAGAAGAACCTGCCCCTGAAAAAAAGTCATGATTTTCGTCAGAGTTTGGTGATAAAGCTGCCAAAATAGCGGGATTAACACGACAAACCTCAGGGGGGAAAAGAGCTTCAAAACCTAAATTCATTAAAGCCTTGTTAGCATTATAATGAAGAAAAATTTTAACATCTTCTGTCAATCCAAGTGCATCATAAAGATCTTCAGTATATTTGCACTCGATATTATAAAGGTCAAAGAGCAGGTTAAAAGCAAAATCTTTAATTTCTTTCTTTTTGGCTTCATCAAGCTTTGCAAAGCCCAATTGGAATTTATAACCTATATAATAACCATGGACTGCTTCATCACGAATGATTAATCGAATGAGATCTGCTGTATTGGTCAACTTAGCGCGACTGGCCCAATACATGGGCAAATAAAAACCAGAATAAAATAAAAAGCTTTCCAGCAAAGTCGAAGCAATTTTTTTCTTAAGTGGATCATTTGCTTCATAACGCTCAAGTACTAATCTAGCCTTTTTCTGCAAATGAATATTTTCTTCTGACCATCTAAACGCATCATCAACTTCTACCGTCGAACAAAGGGTTGAAAAAATAGAGGAATAAGAACGTGCATGAACAGCTTCCATAAAGGCAATATTCGTCAAAACTGCCTCCTCATGCTCTGTTATCGCATCAGCCAGAAGCGAAATGGCTCCTACAGTGTTTTGAATTGTATCGAGAAGCGTTAGTCCTGTAAAAACACGAATCGTTAGCTTGCGTTCTTCATCCGTTAAGCTTGACCATGAGGGAATGTCATTGGAAAGTGGAACCTTCTCAGGTAACCAAAAATTCCCAGTTAAGCGGTTCCATACTTCAAGATCTTTCTCATCATGTAATCTATTCCAATTAACAGCGCACACAACAGGATTTTTGGTTGTAATCTTTGTCATATGATGATCTCCTATAAACTGCACGAAACACAGCCATCAACTTCTGTTCCACTTAATGCTACTTGCCGTAATCGTACATAGTAAATACTCTTGATTCCCTTTTTCCAAGCATAAATTTGTGCACGGTTAATATCACGTGTGGTCGCTGTATCAGGAAAAAATAATGTTAATGAAAGACCTTGATCAACATGCTGTGTTGCAGCAGCATAGGTATCTATAATTTTTTCAGGACCAATCTCATAAGCATCTTGGTAAAAATTCAAATTCGTATTATCCATATAAGGAGCGGGATAATAAACGCGCCCAATTTTTCCCTCTTTGCGAATTTCAATTTTTGAAGCAATTGGATGAATGGAAGAAGTGGCATGATTAATATAGGAAATAGATCCCGTAGGTGGAACTGCCTGCAAATTGCGGTTATAAAGCCCATACTCAATAACTAATTTTTTGAGTTCCTGCCAATCCTTTTGATCTGGAATAACAATATTATTCCGTGCAAAAAGCTCTTGCACAAGCGGAAATTGCGGTTTCCATTCTTTTTCAATATATTTTTCGAAAAAACGTCCATCTGCATAAGCTGATTTTTCAAACCCTGCAAACATTTCTTGACGTTCGTGCGCAATTAAATTGGAAGCCCGTATGGCGTGATATGTCACAATATAAAAATAGATATTGGTAAAATCAATCGCTTCTGGAGACCCATAATAGATCTGCTCACGCGCTAGAAACCCATGCAAATTCATTTGTCCCAAACCAATCGCATGACTTTCAGCATTGCCTTTCGCAATGGAAGGCACACAAGCAATATTGCTCATATCCGAAACAGCAGTAAGAGCACGAACAGCAGATTCCACGGTCTGTCCAAAATCAGGACTTTCCATTGCTTTGGCAATATTCATGGATCCAAGATTACAGGATATATCACTTCCAATCGTGCGATAAGTTAAATCTGTCTCCAGTTCACTCGCCTCACTCACCTGCAAAATTTCTGAACATAAATTGCTCATACTTATGCGCCCAGCTATCGGATTCGATCGATTAGCAGTATCCTCAAATAAAATATAGGGATAACCGGACTCAAATTGAATTTCCGCTAATGTCTGGAAAAAAACGCGTGCACTTATTTTCTTTTTACGAATCTTTGCATTATCAACAAAAGAACGATAATGCTCCGTTAAAGAAATATCGCTAAAGGGCTTACCTGTCACACGCTCGATGTCATACGATGAGAAGAGATACATATCCTCATTATTCCGTGCAAGCTCAAAAGTAATATCAGGAATAACGACACCAAGCGAAAGCGTTTTGATTCTAACTTTTTCATCAGCATTTTCACGCTTTGTATCCAAAAACTTCATAATATCTAAATGATGAGCATGCAAATAAACAGCCCCAGCCCCCTGTCGTGCCCCAAGCTGATTGGCATAAGAAAAAGAATCTTCCAAGAGTTTCATCACCGGTAAAACACCTGAGGACTGATTTTCTATTTGCTTAATTGGCGCCCCTGCTTCCCGCAAATTCGTTAAACAAAGCGCTACACCTCCACCACGTTTTGAAAGCTGCAAAGCCGAATTAACCGAACGACCTATCGATTCCATATTATCTTCAACACGTAGCAAAAAACACGAAACCAATTCACCTCGTTGTTTTTTCCCAGCATTTAAAAATGTCGGTGTTGCCGGTTGAAAACGTCCTGTAATAATTTCATCCACAAAACTTTCAGCAAGAGCTTTATTCCCTTGTGCCAAATATAAAGCTACAAGACAGACGCGATCTTCATAACGTTCAAGATAACGTTTCCCATCAAAAGTCTTCAGTGTATAGCTGGTATAATACTTAAATGCGCCTAAAAAGGTAGGAAAACGAAACTTAAATGCATAAGCACGTTTAAAAAGCTTTTTAATAAAAGAAAAATCATAAAGCTCAAATAAAGCTTTTTCATAATAACCTTCTTCTATTAAGTAATCTATTTTTTCCTTCAGGTTATGAAAAAAAACTGTATTTTGATTAACATGCTGAAGAAAATATTGCCGCGCAGCAAGCCGATCCATATCAAATTGAATATGACCATTTTCATCATAAAGATTAAGCATTGCATTCAACGCATGATAATCAGTAATCTGATCCGATTTCTGCGATTGTCCTATACCAATTGTTTCCAAAATCTTTCCAATCCCTTTTTTACATAAATAACGTCTTCATCAGTTCCACGCAGCTCAAAACGATAAAGGCAAGGTACACAACATTTTTCAGCAATAATTTTACTTGCTAAATTATAATAGCGACCAAAATTACGATTCCCACCGCCAATAACACCACAAATTAATTTTCGGTTCTCAGCTTCATTAAGAAACTGGACAACGGCTTTCGGCACGGCCCCTCTTCCTTCACCATCTGCATATGTAGGAATAACCAATACATAAGGTTCAGCAACCAATGCAGAAGGCTTTCTTTTATCAATTTTGAAGAGTCGTTGACCAAGCTGCGAGACAAAATGTTCTGTATTACCCGTTGCACTCGAATAATAAACAATAAGCCCCATTAAGCACAAAGACCACTAATCATATCTGGTCTAAAACCAGACCAATGATTTTCACCACAAACAACGACAGGAACCTGACGATACCCCAGAGATTGAACAAAACTGTATGCTTGTTCATCACAGGAAATATCAACAACACGATAATGAATGCCTTTTGCATCAAAAGCGCGGCGTGTAGCATCACATTGGACACAAGATGGTTTGCTATAAATAGTGATCGACATTTTCTTCAACTTTCACAATTCCAAACAATCAACCCTGAAAGGTCAATCTAATAATTTTATAGGTACTCAAGAATAACAAAAAACAGAAATTGTACGCAAAACATGTGGTTATTTTCAAATAATAGACAGCTTCCTGAACATAACAGAATTCCTCATCAAATAACTTCAAAAACTATGATGAGAATAAGCGATTATTCTACAACTTAAACGGCAAAGCCCCCTAGTTATAAAACAATCTTTTGCTTGCATTACAATTCCCTCCTGCTGTCTAAAAAACTAACGTTCTAAACTACCGTTTTTCAAGAGCTCTGTTTACTCTTTTACGGCAAAAATCAATTACAAAAACGAAAGGGAATCCTTCCAAAAGAGATTCTTCAGTAAAAATACTGCTATACCTTTGGCCAATAAACTCTTTACAATAATGGAAATAACTTAGATACCAAACGAAACACACTAACACCCTCTCTTGTGCTTATTTAGAATCACCAATCATTCTGATACTATATATAGTATATACTCTCTCTCTTTCGTCAAGGTGAATTCAATTATTATTTTTAATTTTCCACGATCTTCACACTAAAATTTTCAGTACTCAAAACTATGTAATAATATAACATTTTGTTGACAAACGTTATATTATTACATAGTTTCCAAAATAATAAGCAACGATGGTAAAAAATATGGATCTGTACTTCAATAAAACAACATTAGGCTATAGGAATAGAATAGCAATAAAGAACTTTTCAGCAAAGTTAAAAGCTGGTTCATTGGTTGCAATAACAGGTGATAATGGTGCTGGAAAATCGACACTGCTAAAAGCCATCGCCGGATTGATTAAACCTCTTAAAGGAAAAATTACAAAACCAAAAAAAAGCCGCATTGCTTATCTTGCTCAGCAATGTGATGTAGATCAAACATTTCCAATTGATGTGAAAACGCTTGTAAAAACAGGACTGTGGTCTTTTTGTGGATTATGGAAGAATCAGCGCCCTTATGATTCTAAGATTCAAAATGCTCTTAAAATGGTTGGGCTTACAGAACTCGCACCCCGTTCACTTGAAACATTATCAGGCGGGCAATTGCAACGCGCTCTTTTTGCACGTATCATTGTACAAGATGCCAATATTATTTTACTTGATGAACCTTTCAATGGTGTAGATCATAATACCCAAAAAGACCTTCTTGCACTGATCACATACTGGCAACAGCAAGGACGCACAATTCTCACAGCACTCCATAACCCTCTCATCGTGCAAGAATTTTTCCCCCAAATGATTCAAATTGATCAACAAAACGCCTTTTATGGAGAAACAACACAGTTTTTAAACAACACCATTCATCACGTTATGCCACATCTCATATCCAATTCTTTCCCTATTAGCGCACAAAAACAAAATCTTCTCATCAATGATTCTCTCTTTCTTAGGTTATAAGACGTGTATGCATTTTTTCTTGCCCCCTTTGTTGATTTCCAATTTATGCAAAACGCCCTTATCGGTTCTATTTTTCTGTCTATTAGCACTTGTCCTGTTGGTGTGTTTTTGATGCTCCGTGGAATGAGCTTGACAGGAGATGCTATCTCTCATGCCATTCTTCCTGGTGTTGCAACTGCTTTTCTGATTTGTGGTTTTTCCCTCATATCTATGACACTTGGTGGCATCTTCGCTGGTCTTATTGTTGCTTTAGCAACCATTTTGATTTCACGAAACAGCTTTCAGAAAGAAGATGCATCCATGACCGTCTTTTATCTTATTGCACTCGCGGCAGGTGTTATTATTATCTCACTGAAAGACTCAACAATTGAGCTGCTTCATCTCTTATTCGGATCGGTTCTTGCACTTGATGCACAAGCCCTTTGGTTAATCGCTACTATAATGCTGATTACACTATGCAGCCTTTGTATTTTTTGGCGTGCACTCGTTTTAGAAAGCTTTGACCCCCTCTTTTTTAAATCACTCTCTCCATTGAGTAAATATATTCATATTTCATTGCTTGGACTTGTGGTGTTGAATCTGGTTGGAGGCTTTCAATCATTGGGAACATTACTTTCCGTTGGCATTATGATGATTCCAGCCATTACAGCCCGTTTTTGGTTTTCACGGCTAGGCCCTATTTGCGCGCTTTCCACTCTTTTTGGAATCATTTCTAGCGTATGTGGTCTCCTGCTTTCTTTTCATCTTTCACTTCCCTCCGGCCCTGCTATCATCATTGCCGCAGGATTTATTTATCTCGTTTCCTGTTTGATAAGTCCACGTGGCTTTATTGTAACATGGTTTCCCCACCTCTTTTATACCTCCTCACTTTAAGGAAAAAATGTGCCTAAGTTTGCTCAAAAATTTGTTCTTCTTGGAGCTTTATTGCTTGCTCTTTCTCCATTTTCTGCTTCTGCACACAATAAAATCAAAGTTGTTGCGAGCTTTTCTATTCTCGCAGATCTCGTAAAAAATGTAGGAGACAACCATATCTCTATGACTACTTTTGTAGGTCCAAATGCGAATACCCACACTTATGAACCTACCCCCCATGATGCTCAAGCGCTTAGAAATGCTCAAATTATTTTCATCAACGGGCTTCATTTAGAAGGATTCATTGATCGCCTCATTACAGCAAGCGGTACAAAAGCACTTCTTGTCGAAGTTAGCGCTAACATTCCCTCTCTCAAAATGAAAAATCAAGAACATAATGCCCATCACCACCATAGCGTTATTGATCCACACGCTTGGCAAACAATTCCCAATGTCAAAATCTATGTGAAAAATATCGCTGCTGCTTTTTGTAAAATCGATCCACAATCCTGCACCAGCTACAAAAAAAATGCCGAAACCTACATCCAAAAACTTAAAATAGCACAAGATACCCTGAAAACAAAAATTGCTACCATTCCTAAAGATAAACGTATCATTATCACATCTCATGATGCCTTTGGCTATTTTGCCAAGGAATATGGTTTTACTATCCTTGCCCCTCAAAGTGCTTCAACAGAAACTGAAGCAACCGCAGCCGATGTTGCTAAACTTATAAAACAAATTAAAGCGAATAAAGCAACTGCCCTATTCGTTGAAAATATCTCTAATCCCCGTCTCATAAAACAGATTGCAAAAGAAACAGGTTTAACAATTGGTGGAACACTTTATTCTGATGCATTGTCAAACAAAAATGGCCCTGCAGCAACTTATCTCGATATGATGGAACACAATGTGAATACCATCATTGATGCTATCACAAAACATTAAGATCTTCTATAAAAGAGGTAAAAAAGAGTTCATAAAATCGTAGGTCTATGATTATGTTACTAATGATGCTCCAACAGCTATAATTGATAACATTGATATGAAATAAAGTTACTTTTACAGAGAAATTTATACTCTATAGATTCTAAGATAGATAAAGTAAGTGGATTTATTGCCTCATGGTGCCCAAACTGTCAGCAGTAGCATTCTATTTTTCAATGCTTCTTTTACAATAACTCTCGACACTTGAAACGATTCATAAGAAGAATTTGGTGTCTTTTTCTTAAAGTATTTTTATCTATCCAACTTCATTTATAACACGCAAGTAGAATTAGTGTATGAATAAAAACCACTTGAAGAAAAAATGCCTCTTATGAAGAGTCTCAACACAATAATTGTTGCAATGTTGGAGACTGAAAGAGAGTATGATGATGGCCCCAGCTTGCATTTTTATAAGCATAAAGATGGCGATACACAATGGATTTTATGTTATACTACTTATAAACGACTGCGTGAACAAATAGTTGGAACAACCTTGCAAGATATTTTTTAAAAAAAGTGCGTAAATTGGCAACCCAATAGCCTTCTGTTTAGGTATTCTGTTTTGTATGAGAGATGCAATTCTATTCAAAGAACGTAAAAAAATGTGTTCGGCAATGCTTAATCGCCATTATGTAAGAGACACTGGCTCAGATGTTTTTGAAAATTGCAATACTAAATTAAAAGATGATGCTAAAGACAGAATCTATTTTTTATCTTGATGCTTTCATATTCCCCCCCCTAAATTAAGCTGTCTCCTCATTTTAAAAATTACACAAGCAGATAAGCTTATTCTACTCTGGCATACAAAACTGAATACAGCACTGAACCGTCTTCATATTTGTCTCAAACATACTGCTGTATAAAGTTTAGGTTGATTTATAAGCAACAAAAAGCACGCGCTTTATAAGAAAGTAATATCATAAAACCATTAATAGACTGGTAATATATTGAAAAAATATACCAGCTTTTATAAAATGCTTTGTAAAACAATAATATAACTGTCTTTGTCTCTGCTGATTCTTATAGGTGTTCGCATCGATCCCTTATGCTATATTCATAAAGATCTGTTTGAGGATGATCTATAGGCAATTTTTAACTCAAGAATATAGAAAAGATCGATGAGATGTTACAGATGTGTTTCATCTGCTTTTATCGTTAAAAGTAATGAAAATTCTAAAACAAGCACGCCTTCTATCTCTCAGTGATTTTTTTGCAACTTATCAGATACCCTCGCTGAGAATTGCATAGTGATTTACATGAGAAAAAAATAAACTTGCAGCATGCGCGCATAGGTTTCTCTCTAATTTATGTGATTGGTAGAAAAAACAAATGCTTCTTATAGGAGCTCTGAAACCATTTTAGATCATATGGCCAGCGGTAAAATAGAATGCGCCTATTTTCGTACAGACTATTTAAAACAGCGTCGTATTTTGTGGATCAAGTAGACTTCTTATGTTAGGGGTCAAAGCCAAGATATGGGGCGCATCCTCCCTTATCTGTGACTCATTTTTTCTCTCTATTTCTCTCATTTACTTTTATAATACACATAAATTATTACATCAAGAAACATATTATAATATGTTTTTTTATAACAAAATTATAAATGAGTAAAAATATGGTTAATAAAGATTTATTCTATATTGATATTTTTTTATAATGAAAATGATGTTTGAAAATTATATTCTTCTTACAGACCGTGAAAATGCAAAATTTCTTCATATAAATGTTTTGACATTCTCAGCGCCATGGGACAATGGATCATTACCAAAACTGTTAAAATTTTGTTTTTAATCCCATCGGTTACAACCTGAGTTTGTAAATGTAATCGAGAAAGTCAAAACACAACATTATCATGACGCAGCATAAAAGAGAGTCGTGTCACATCAAGTAATGCTTACTTATTATTTGTGCGCTTTCCTGTGTTTTTATTAAAAGTATGAAAATTCTGATGAGCAACTGTGAAACTTAGTTTTTGACCATAGTCTTGTGTCAAGCGTTCTTTTATTTCAATCGTAAAGATGATACCATTCCAACGCGTTAAAACATGGCAACCTGTTCCAATAAGCTTGATAAGCTCAATTTTTGTGTGAAAGACAGGCCCTTTATCTGGATGTTGTCCCAATAAGATTATTTCAGGTCTGAATGCCAAAAGATCAGTTTCTTCGCCATAAGAAAATGAATGCCCTAAATGTTGTTCTAAGACATGGCGATCAAGAAAATTCATAGGAGGAGAACCAATAAAATCAGCAACAAATGTTGTTGCTGGAGTATCGTAAATTTCCATTGGTGTTCCAATTTGCTCGATAGCTCCTTTATTCAAAACGACTATTCTATCAGCTAATGTCATAGCTTCTAGTTGATCATGGGTAACATAGAGGCTCGTTGTTCCTAATGAACGCTGTAGTGTTTTTATTTCAATACACATTTGCGCCCGTAATTTTGCATCAAGATTTGAAAGAGGTTCATCAAAGAGAAAAACACGGGGTTGACGTACAATCACACGCCCCATTGCAACACGCTGACGTTGTCCTCCTGATAATTGTCGTGGTTTACGATCAAGAAATGGTTCTATCTCCAAAAGCTTTGCAGCATGTGCGATACGTTTTTTAATTTCTTCTTTAGGAGTTTTACGATTTTTAAGACCATATTCTAAGTTTCCACGAACTGTCATATGGGGATAAAGGGCATAATTTTGAAAAACCATAGCGATATCACGATCAGCTGGTTCACGATCATTGATACATTCGTTATCAATGCATAATTCACCTGAAGTAACTTGTTCAAGTCCTGCTATAATACGTAATAAGGTCGATTTTCCGCACCCTGAAGGACCGACAAGAACAAGAAGTTCTTTATCGGCAACAGTTAAATTTAAATCATCAATGACCAGAATGCCGTTGTCATACTGTTTTTTTATATTTGATAACTGGATTATGGCCACAATTACTTCTCCGTTTCAATAAGGCCTTTGATAAAAAGCCGCTGCATGAAGATAACAACAAGAACAGGGGGAACCATGGCAACAACCGATACTGCCATGAGTATATTCCATTGAGGATCATGTTGAAGTGATTCGACAATAAGCTGTTTTAAAATAATAAGGATCGTTTGATGATTTTGATCCGTTGTGATGATAAGAGGCCAGAGATATTGTATCCATCCATAAATGAACATAATGATAAATAAAGCAGCGATATTGCTTTTACTAAGAGGAAGAAGAATATCCTTAAAAAATTTAACTGGACCTGCACCATCAACACGTGCCGCCTCTAAGAGTTCATCTGGAACAGTCAAAAAAAACTGGCGAAATAAAAATGTAGCGGTTGCAGATGCAATAAGTGGAATAATCATTCCACTATAGGTGTTAACCATCCCCAATTTCGCAACAATCTCATAGGTTGGAAGAATACGAACTTCGACAGGGAGCATCAATGTAACAAAAATAAGAACAAAAGCAGTTTTTCGGAAGGGAAAGCGCATGTAAATAATTGCATAAGCAGACAAAAGTGAAATAATAATTTTTCCAACGCTAATCCCAAGAGCCATAATGAATGAATTCATTAAGAGTGGCCAGAGGTTGGGCAAACCCAGCTGTGCAAGGCCATCACCAAAGATTGTTTTATAATTTTCCAGAGCATATTTCCCAGGCAAAAGAGGAAGTGTTCCTGAGTTAAATGCTGCTGAACTATGAGTTGATGCAATGATAGCAACATAAACTGGAAAGCAAATAATGATAATACCAACAATAAGAGTAATATGGGTTAGAAATTTCAAAACAGGGCGATTTTCAACCATAATTTGTTTCCTAATATTGTACACGGCGCTCAATCCAGCGAAACTGGATAAACGTTAAGACAATAACCATCAACATCAATATTGTTGATTGTGCTGCTGATGCACCGATTATTTGATTTCTAAAGCCATCGTCATATACTTTATAGACGAGGATGCTCGTTGCACGCGCAGGACCTCCAGAAGTTGTATTATCAATAATACCAAAAGTATCAAACATAACATAATTGACATTGACAATAAGAAGGAAAAACGTCGTTGGTGAAATTTGCGGGAAAACCACTGTCCAAAATCGTTTAAAGGGACCAGCACCATCAATGGCGGCTGCTTCTATTTGAGAACGCGGAACAGACTGAAGACCTGTAAGAAAAAAGAGAAAATTGTAAGAAATTTGTTTCCAACTAGCCGCAATGACAATAAGAATCATTGCTTGAGTGCCATTAATACGATAATTCCATAGCACCCCTATTTTCTCGAGAAAAAAAGGGATAATTCCGATGGTGGGATGAAAGATAAACAGCCACAATATACCTGCCAATACTGGAGCAACAGCATAGGGCCAGAGCAAAAGCATTGTATAAGCCTTTTTTGCACGGATGACACGATCAACACAGACAGCTAAGAGAAGTGATATTGTCATTGAAGCGACAGTAACTGAGATGGAAAATACTGCGGTTGTAAGAAGCGATTGCCGATATGTAGGATCAGAAAGAACGGTTAGATAATTCTCAAAACCAATAAAGGTTGTTGTAAAGCCAAAAGGGTCTTCACGCTCAAAAGATGATTTTATTGCTTGAGCAGCAGGCCAAAAGAAAAACAAAAAAGTCACAAGAAGCTGAGGAAAAAGCAGTCCGTAAGAAAGTAGACTATTTTTAAAATATGCATGTTTTTCTTGCATTCGTAGGGCTCTTTAAATGTAGAGACTTTAAAAAGTAAACAAAAAGGACTCAACCGTTTTTGTTGAGTCTTTTTTGTTTAACAATAAAACGAAATTAATGATTAGATCTTTCAAATTCACGCAAGAGTTTATTTCCACGTTCAACGGTCTCATCTAAACCATCTTTCGGCGTTTTTGAACCACTAAGAACAGCTTCCAACTCTTGATCAAGAATGGCACGAATTTGTGGTAAATTACCAAATCTTATCCCTTTTGAGTTAACTGTTGGTGGATTAAGATTAATCTGTTTGATAGCTATATCCGCACCTGGCGTTTTTTCATAGAAATGTTGTTTTTTGCTCAATTCATAAGTCGCTTTTGTGGTTGGGAGATAACCTGTTTCCTGATGCCATTTTGCTTGATTTTCTGTTTTTGAAAGAAATTTAAGAAAAGCGGCTGCCCCTGCATATTCCTTTGGAGTATGGCCCTTAAACGCCCAAATAGAAGCTCCCCCAATAACTGAATTTTGTGGTGCTCCTTCTGTATCCTTATAGTACGGTAGCATACCAACCCCCACATTAAACTGAGCTTCAGAAACAATCCCAGCATGTGATCCTGAAGATTGCATAAAAATTGCACAATTTTGTGCCATAAACATTGGTGTTGAATCTAATGCACCTGCTGGACCACCATAACGGAAAATACCTTGATCAGACCACTTTTTCAGGTCAGCCCACATACGCACTTGTAAAGGTCCATTAAATGTAAGTTCTGAATCAAGTCCTTTAAAGCCATTTTCCTTCGTTCCAAAAGGAACATTATGCAACGCTGAAAAATTTTCTATACCGATCCATTGAGCGGCATAAGCCATTGTAAAACCACAATTTGCCGCTTTAGTCTCAAGAATTTTCTTGGAAAAGTTTTCTATATCTTGCCACGTTCTAGGAGGCTGTTCTGGATCAAGCCCTGCTTTTTTAAAGATATCTTTGTTATAATAAAGGATGGGTGTTGAAATATTAAATGGCATAGAGACGATACGTCCCTGTTCATCGGAGTAATAACCACTAATAACAGGGAAATAATCTGTAGGATCAAATTCTTGTTTTGTATCAGCCATAAGTTGATAAAATGGGTAGATTGCGCCTTTTGCAGCCATCATAATTCCAGTACCAACGTCATAAATTTGAGCAAGTACTGGCTGTTTCTTTCCACGAAATGCTGCAATGAGTGAAATCAATCCCTCTTCATATTCACCGCGAAATGAAGAAACAACTTTATACTCAGATTGACTTGCATTAAAATCGTTAATGAGACTTTCAGTTTGCTTTCCTAATTCACCACTCATAGAATGCCAAAAGCTGATTTTTGTCTGTGCAAAACTTTCTGTCATCCCCGCTGTGGACATTATGATAGCAACCGTGGCCGCTATGGAAAGATAAAAACGACTCATGCTTCACCCTTTCTGAAGTGATGGAATACAAACTACCCCCTAAATTTATAGTATTACACATGAACATGCTATGACAGTTTTATTTCAGAAACATATTCTCTCATTTAAACAGGAACCACCTAAAGGTCAAATGAATTTATTTAAATTTATTTATTTTCTTTTATAAGCTTTCTTATATATTCACGAAATACGCGTTTGTAACTATCTGAAAAAAGTGAGATGGCTTAAATAAGCAAAGTCACTTGGTAAAAAGATATGGATCGTAAATATCATTCAATGACTATTTTAATATCTGGATTTACTTTTTTAAAAAGAATTGTTTATTCCTTTATTATTTGTCTTATAACTTTCGGCTTATAACTTTAACACGATGTTGCTACTGAATTTAAAGAAGAGACAAATAGAATTTTTTTAAAATTAAGAAAATCATTTTGAAGCGCTTAATAGTCTCTTTCCCTGTAACAAGATCACACCCCTCATGCAAAACAAAATGACACTGTATGACCAATTTCCATGCTGTTAAAAAATCTTTCAATACATCTACATTTCATGATAGAACCTGTAAAATAAGCCATAAAGCCTCTCCATTAAAGTATATAAGACTTTTTGTATGCCATCATTTTTACACTTCATAAAAGTGCAAAACGACATCATCATATGAGACCCTAATGCTTAATAAGCCGTGCATTTGAAATACGTTAAATGAATATTTTTATTCTTTTCTCAATCATTTTTTATCCACACACCAACCCTACTTGTAATGTTCAAACAAATGATTTTGATTGATTCATTGTAAAAATATTTGAAATAAGAGAATCTTACGTATTAAGGTCTCTTACTCACATGAGTAAAATATTAATTATCATTATAAATCAATGTATTATTGTTATATATTAGATAATTTTTCTTCTTTCATTACGCTAACTTTATGAAGATATATAGTTCCTTTTGTGTTGATGTATTTTTACCTTTGTACACACAATTGCAATGCGAGATCAGGTTGATCTGTCGTAATATAATGTACAGGCATATCAAGCCAATATGATAACCGAGCTTTTCCATTAATTGTCCATACCCCTACAGTAAAACCAGCCTCAAGAGCTGATTCAATAAAGTTCTGTGAAACAATAGAGCCATCTAAACTTAGGTCAGAATAACCTAATTGCTTCCATTCAGAAAAATGACGGTACATATCACCTTCAAAATTATCAACACATGGACCAGATGGTATTCCTGCTTCAATAAAAGGACGAAGGATAAAAGGATCAAAACTAATTGCAGAAACCCGTTCTGATAAATTTCGGCTTTTTATTAGCGCAAGCGCTTTTTGGGATAATATTGTTTCGCGCTCCACTTCACCGCATGTCTTGATTTCAAGATGCAATGCAACATTCGTTGGTGCTAAAAGATCAAGCACTTCTTCTAATAAGGGAGGTGCTTCTTGGCTTCCTTTTACGCAGAGTTGTTTGCGTGTTTCATTATCAATGTCATGAATATACCCCTTTTTTCCAACCAATTGGTCTAGACGGAAGTCGTGAAAGACAACCACTTCACCGCTTTTTAGCAAATGAACGTCGCATTCAACTTCATCAACACCTAACGCTATAGCATTATTAAATGCCGAAAGGGTATTTTCAGGATAAAGATGAGCTCCTCCACGGTGTGCAACAATTTTTTTCTCAGACATGCAAAATCCCACACTTCTCAATTTTAAACGATATTGACGTACAGATTGTCAGATAAAGGCTTATATCATATGAAAATACACAATCATTTTTAAATGATTTTTTCTACACTTCTCAAATATCAAACCCTCAGTCATATTTTATTCTTAAAAAACTTATCCTTCATTTTAATTATTCCCATTCAATAGTACTAGGAGGTTTTGAGGTTACATCATATACAACACGATTAATCCCTCTAACTTCGTTAATAATACGTGCTGCTGTCTTACTTAAAAACGCCATATCATAGGGATAAAAATCAGCAGTCATTCCATCTACAGATGTGACGGCGCGAAGAGCACAAACAAATTCATAAGTGCGATCATCCCCCATCACGCCAACAGTTTGAACAGGAAGAAGAACAGCAAAAGCTTGCCAAATTTCGTCATAAAGACCAGCTTTATGGATTTCCTCAAGGTAGATAGCATCTGCTTCACGTAAAATTTCTAATTTTTCACGGGTCACAGTACCTGGACAGCGAATTGCAAGACCGGGACCTGGAAAAGGATGGCGACCAATAAACTGCTCCGGTAATCCTAACTCTCGCCCTAGCAAGCGAACCTCATCCTTAAAGAGCTCACGCAACGGTTCTACAAGTTTCATATTCATCTGTTCTGGTAGCCCCCCCACATTATGATGGCTTTTAATGGTTACCGTTTCACCAATAGCAGACACACTCTCAATAACATCTGGATAAAGTGTTCCTTGTGCTAAAAACTCTGCACCTCCTATTTTTTTAGTTTCTTCTTCGAAAACTTCAATAAAAAGGCGACCAATCGTTTTGCGCTTTTTTTCTGGATCTGTCTCACCTTCTAAAGCATTAAGAAATATATCGGCAGCATTAACGTGAATAAGCTCTATATTATAATGATCACGAAAGAGCGTGAGAACTTCTTCAGCTTCATTCTTGCGCATCAGCCCATGGTCTACCAAAATGCATGTCAGTTGATCTCCTATGGCTTCATAAAGGAGTACCGCTACAACAGATGAATCCACTCCCCCTGAAAGACCACAAATCACACGACTTTTCCCAACTTTTTGTCGTATCGTAGCAATTGCCTGCTCACGATAAGAAGCCATTGACCAATTGCCTTTAATAGCAGAGATCTTATGAACAAAATTTTGCAAAAGTTTTGTACCATCCGGTGTATGGATAACTTCAGGATGAAACTGTACCGCATAAAAATATCTTTTCTCATCAGCAATAGCCGCATAGGGAGCTCCTTTTGAGGTTCCTATGACACGAAAACCTTCTGGTAAAGCTGCCACACGGTCACCATGGCTCATCCATACTTGATAACGAGAACCTTTTTCCCACACTCCATCAAAAAGGGCACTCTCTTCTTGAACTTCCAAAAAAGCACGCCCAAATTCACGCTCATGTCCAGCTTCAACCTTTCCTCCAAGCTGAACACACATGACTTGTTCACCATAGCAAATGCCCAAAATCGGAACACCCGCCTCAAAAATTTCCATTGGAGCACGCGGAGAGCCCTCATCAATAACGGAATAAGGACTTCCTGATAAAATAATAGCTTTAGGATTTATGCGGCGCACAGCTTCTAAAGCCAATTGAAAAGGAGTAATTTCACAATACACTCCCATTGCTCGTACCCGTCGTGCAATAAGTTGTGTAACTTGTGAACCAAAGTCAATAATAAGAACAGTGTCTGGATGTGATATGCTCATAGAAAACCAATCAACAATTGTAAAAGAAAACTCATGAGAGTTATGATTCAATCTTTCTCTTTTCACAAGCCTGTTTTCTTAAGAAAAAGATTATTCTCGTAAAGTTTATGATAAAAAGTGTAAGAATATGGATCAATGTTTTTTTTGCAACACAGATAAAAAGAACCCATCTGTTTGTGTTGTGGCCGGCGACAAAGTAAGTCCATAATTTGAAAAAACTGGTTGCACAGGAGAAAAACTAAAATGTTTCTGCCAAAGCGCTGGCATATCTATTGGAGAAAAATGAGAATGTTGTTGAAGGAAATGGGAAATTTGTTCCTCATTTTCATCTGTAAAAAGAGAACAGGTAATATAGATTAGGCGCCCATTTGGCTTAAGATAAGCTATCGCTTCATTCAAAATATCCCTCTGTTCTGTTTGGCGTTGTTTCACCTGTTCTAATGTTAAACGCCATTTCGCATCTGGACGACGACGCCATGTTCCTGTCCCACTACATGGTGCATCTAGTAGAACTCTATCCATCTGGCCTATTAATGGCTTCAATTCTTCTTTTTGTGCTCGTGTTTGTACATTACGAACACCAGCGCGTCGAAGACGATCAAAAATAGGAGCTAAGCGCGCTTTATCAAAATCATAAGCATAAATTTGCCCACGATTGTTCATATCGGAAGCTAAAGCTAATGTTTTGCCCCCAGCACCTGCACAATAATCTAATACCTGCATGCTCTCTTGCGCTTCCACAAGGTGAGCAACAATTTGAGATCCTAAATCCTGTATTTCAAAGTGTCCTTTTTGAAAAGCTGGTTCCACTTGAACATTGGGATGACGATTAAACTTTTCAATCGGTGCAATTCTTAAAGCTTGCCCAAACCATGGAAAAGATTTAAGTTTGGTTTTTGCTAATTCTTTCAGCACCTTTTCTGGTGTTGCCTTTAGGTTATTTACCCGTAGGTCTAAAGAAGGACGCGTTGCTAACGCAGCCGCTTCAGTGATCCAATTATCACCAAATAAAGGACGCAGATGCGCTTGACACCATTGCGGAATATCACCACGAATATAGTCTGGAGCATCCACTAATTGCTGACCTTGCCACGATTTACGCTGTTTAGCCCCTAATAACTGCGGTGCAAACCGATCTTCTGCCAATTCACCGTCAATTTGCTCCAGCGTCATTTTTTCAGAATCTAATAAGGCACCAAAAACGATATCTCGGATATCATCACTCTCCATACGCCATTGTAAAGAATAACGTCGTCTTAAAACATCATAAACGATTGTACCAATAGCTGCACGATCACCTGCTCCAGCAAAGCGATGAGAAAGACCCCAATCCTTTAAAGCTTCTCCTACTGGGCGATGCTTCACTTCTATCTCTGTGAGAACATCTATTGCTGCTTGCAAACGCCCACCTAATCGCATTCATTTCTCCCATTAAAATAATAAAATTTTAAATCATCTAAAAAAATAATATTAGCCTTCTTGCCAATGAAACCTTCTCAAAGCCATAAAAAATTTACATTCAATATTAAAATGATCTGATCATACTTTTTTATAAGATCCAATTTAGAGTATCTAAATTTTTCCTTTCATCTTCTGCCCATTCGCTTTTTATCCTTCTACCTCTTATGCTAAAAGATACGTAGCCATCCATAAAGAACTTATTTCCGCCATGCATTACGAAAAAACCAAACTCTTTAATTTATTTGCGTAAAATAAAATTTACGAGGATTGTCTGAACAATAGAAAAAAATCAAATATCTCCCATCTTTATATGGCTATCCTTCTGAAAAAATAGAAAAAATCTTCTCATAAAATTAAACAAGTTCATCTTACGTTCAACAAAAAATTAACTTTTTAGAAAATGCTTGGAACCACTATTTGGCATGACCGTTTTTACTCTAATGGCAACTGCCAGACAATTTTAAAGGAGAAAATAATGACTTATAATAATGGAAAAACAACTTCGTCTAAAAGCCGTCATAATACAATGCCCTCAAACAACGGAAAGAAATCCGTCCAAAGTGATCAGACAAACACTCGCCAACGTGCGTCAAAGACTGGACGGAAGACAACAAAAAGTTAATTCTAATTTTATATAACTTATTTCATATAGTCTTAACAGAAAGAATTAGAGTTTTAACCTCTAATTCTTTCCTTTTTGGGATTATTACACCAAATTACAAACAGAAAAAAGCGCAATCTCTCTTTCTTGTTCTCGGAAAATTTTATATTTATGCAATATGATATTAGGCTCTTGTATCTTTAAACTGGTCCACGATAATTTGGACTCTCTCGTGTGATAGAAACATCATGCGTATGACTTTCATGGAGTCCCGCATTCGTAATACGTACAAACGTTGCTTTTTCACGAAACTCTACGAGATCTTTTGCTCCAACATACCCCATCGAAGCACGAAGTCCACCAGCAAGCTGATGTAGAACTGATGCTATAGGACCTTTGTAAGCCACCTGCCCCTCCACACCTTCAGGAACTAACTTAAGTTCATCACGAACATCATCTTGAAAATAGCGATCTGCCGATCCTCGTGCCATAGCACCAACAGATCCCATGCCGCGATAAGCTTTAAAGGATCGTCCTTGATAAAGATAAACTTCGCCAGGACTTTCTTCTGTACCCGCTAAAAGAGAGCCAATCATAGCAGCACAAGCCCCACCTGCTAAGGCTTTAGCAAAATCACCGGAAGCTTTTATCCCCCCATCAGCAATAACGGGAATGCCCGCTTTTTCAGCAACTTCTGCAGCATTCATAATGGCTGCAAGCTGAGGAACACCAACACCTGCAACAATTCGCGTTGTGCAAATAGAACCAGGACCAATCCCAACTTTTATAGCATCCGCACCACTGTCAATCAAAGCCTGTGTTGCTTGAGCAGTCGCCACATTACCAGCAATAATAGCTGGAGAAAACGTCATTTTTTTAATACGCTCAACAGTGTCTAATACACGCTGAGAATGTCCATGTGCAGTATCAATTACTAGAATATCAACGCCTGCATCAATTAATCGTTCAGCCCGCTCAAACCCATCGTTCCCTACACTACTTGCAGCTGCAACACGCAAGCGACCTTGTGAATCTTTGGCAGCGTTTGGATTTAATTTTGCTTTTTCAATATCCTTAACTGTTATCAGTCCGACACAACGATTCTGTTCATCCACAACTAATAATTTTTCAATACGATGATGGTGTAAAAGATACTTCGCTTCATTGAGTTGAACATTTTCACGCACTGTGATTAAATTTTCATGCGTCATTAATTCATAAATTTTTTGTTTGGGATCCGATGCAAAACGCACATCCCTATTTGTCAAAATGCCAACAAGCCGTCCAGCAGTTTCACCTTTAGCACCATTTTCAACAACCGGAATACCGGAAATACCATGAGAGCGCATCAAAGATTTTGCTTCTTCAAGTGTTGCATCTGGTCCAATGGTGACTGGATTAACAACCATACCAGATTCAAACTTTTTTACTTGGCGAACTTCTTCTGCCTGCTCTGCAGGAGACATATTACGATGAATAACCCCAAGACCACCAGCTTGAGCCATAGCAATTGCCAAACGCGATTCTGTTACCGTATCCATTGCCGCAGAAAGCAATGGCAAATTGAGCTTAATATCCGCTGCAATGCGCGTACTGAGATCCACTTGACTAGGCATAACAAGAGAATGACCGGGTTGTAAAAGTACATCATCAAAAGTCAGTGCCAATGCACCTGTCCCCGTTTCAACAATCTTTGCCATATCAAAATTCCTTTTATAATAAAACACCGCAAGAAGCTTTAAAATACAACTGCGGTTCTCATACATGGTAGATTGGCAAAAAATTATGCCATGCTACAAACAAAATGAAAAGAAAAATAAATATTTTTTTTAAGTGTGGTTTATAAAAATTTACAATTGTGATTCAATAGGTAACCAACTTATTATTTTTGCAAATGCGCGACGCCAAAAATTACTTTCTGGCTCATAGTCAATGCTATATTTTTTTTCATTTTCAATAAAATCCCAATAAATACGATTATTATCACCAAGACGCAGATGATAGCTCATTTCCCCTGTGGTTTCTTCAGAAAACAACAAATCTAATCTTGCTGTAATGGGAGCACATTCAAAAAGAATGCCCATTTCTGTATTTAATGATGCTGATCTTGGATCAAAATTTAAAGATCCAATAAAAGCTGTTTTACGATCAATTAAAAAAGCTTTAGCATGTAAACTTGCCTTACTCGATCGAAACAATCGCAACCCATGAGTATTGCCTTCCGCTTTTAATTCATAAAGATTAACACCACTTTTCAACAATGCCTTACGATAAGGTACATAACCACCATGCACTAATGCTACATCAGTAGCAGCTAAAGAATTTGTCAGAATTTTGACATCAACACCCTTTGAAACCAAATTACTAAAATTCTGCGTGCCAACCTTACCAGGAACAAAATAAGGTGACGTAATCTGAACCGTTTTTTTGGCATTTCCAATAACCTTTGAAAGTGCCTTCATAAGCCAATTGCTTGCTTTTTTACGCAATGCTTTTTCTGGAGGGTCAGAAAGAACAACAACTTTGTCTGCTAAAAATAACCGCTTTCCTGTTTGGATAAAACAATTAAAGTTAATGTGCTCTTTGACATAATCTAAATAAACTTTTGCAACCTTGGAATCACGAAACTTTCGTAATTTATCTTTCCAATAGCTAAGATCACTTGCGCTTTTAGGAACAACTAAAGTATGAATTGGCAAAACAACAGCACTATTCCAAAAATCATCAAAGATACTTTCTACCTTTTTAACAGAAGGACCGATTAACATCAAATCTAAATCTCGAAAATGGGATTCTTTACCAGCATCAAAATAAGAATCTGCAAGATTACGTCCTCCTACAAAAGCGACCCTGCCATCAACAATAAAAGCTTTATTATGCATTCTACGTGTTACAGTAATTGCCCGTAATATAATTTCTAAACCACGGCGTAAACCACCTTTACGCGATCGCCCTGGATTAAACATTCTCACCTCAATATGAGGATGTCTATCTAGCGCAATATAAGCTGGATCACGTGCCTGAGCATTAATATCATCCAAAAGAAGCCGTACCCGAACCCCTCGATCAGCTGCCTCAACTATTTCACTTAATAATAGGCGCCCCGTTAAATCATCATCCCAAATATAATACATCAGATCAAGGCTACGCCCAGCCTCTGCAGCTCCTATTGCACGAACACAAAACGCATCCAAATTGCTGATAATGAGGGAAAGGGCATCTTTATCAATCCCCAATCCATTTTCTTCCTCAGCTAATTGACTGACGATACGATCAAGCTTAGTTTCATCTTTCTGAATAGGTAACGCATAAGAACATTGCCCCCTAGCATTTTTCACAAAACGCCCATAGGTGTAGATTGCCAACATAGATGCAATAAAAAAAAGAGGACAAAACCAATAACAATCTGTAAAAGAGTCAAAGAGGGTAAACTTTCTATTTTAAACTATCACATCATCAGTAATGCAAACGATAACACTAATCACTTTATCTTAATCGTATAGCAGATAAAATGCCACTTCTTGCTTAAGAGAGTATAAATTTAATATTGATGATACAAAAATTTTAGCGGTAGTATTTAAAAGTTTTTAAAAATGCTTCTCTGTTTTAATAAATGTAAACTTAACTAAAATTGTATAAATTGAAACAAACGATTAAAATAGTCACATAAAATTTATATTTGATTTAAATCTACAAAATCATCCTCTATAGATAAATTTTACAATAAATGATTGTTTTCTTAAGCTTCCTCCACGGAATTTATCAAAATCCACTCTATTTTTTTGAAACGCATGCTTGTCATGAAGAGAAATTTGTTATGAATTTTACTTTCGTTCTTGATTTCTTATTGCTCTCAATTCTTCCATTTTTCTATAAAGTGTAGAGCGACCAATATGAAGGCGGCGCGCAATCTCACTCATATGTCCTTTATAATGTTTAATCGCTTTCTCTATAATATCATGTTCCATCTCTGCAAAAGTACGTACATGCCCATCAGTATTCAAAAATTTTATCGATTCTTGCTCATTATCTTCTTGCATATTACCCTCAATGATATTGGGAACACTCATTAATGAATTTCCCATTAATTGCGGAAAATCTCGAACAGTTAATAACGGTCCTTCACTGAGTAAAATCGCACGAAATAAAAAGGTTTCAAGCTCATTTCTATTGCCAGGCCAATCATACTGCATAAGCAAGGAAAGAGCAGAGCCTGCTAAACCATGGACATGTGATCGCCCTGTTTCTGTGATAATGCGATCAATCAAACGTTGTGTGATCTCTGGAAAATCATCCCTTAATTCTCGTAAAGCAGGGACGCTAATAGACAAGTGAGAAAATTGTTCAAACAAACTATGCAAAAAAAAGTTCTCATTAACCAAGTCCTTTAAACGCGATGTTGAAATAGCGATGATCCGAAAAGGAAAAAAATCTCCTTTTGTATCCCTTTCCCTTTCTTTAAGGTAATGAGCAAACCGTTTTTGCTGTATGGGCTCAAGTCGATCAATATCACAAAGGCAAAGTGTCCCTTTTTCAAGAGAAGAAACCAATGGTAGGAATTCTTTAAACCACTGCTGATTTTCTTCTTCTGGATCAACGATGGCTGAACATTGAAAGCGAACAAAAACACCCTCCGAAAATAATCCCTCATGATGAATAATCCGAGCTAATGTCTCACGTCCTGTTCCAGCTTCCCCCTCTATCAAAAGATTCTGTAAAGAAGTTGCTGCTTGTCTCGATTGTTCTAACACTATCTGCATAGCTCTACTTTTTACGCAAAGATCAGAAAACCGTAAATGATTCTCTTTTTTTCGCCGAATATCTCGAACCTCATGCTCCAAGGCAGAAATAAGAGCAAGGATATCCAAAGTAACTCTTACGCGTAATAATGTTACTGGATGGATCCAATAATCAATAGCTCCAGCTGTTAAAGCTTTCTGGAGTAAATGCTGATTCTCTTGTTGTGCTATAACGACAATAGGAACAGAAACACCAGCAACTCTAATCATTTTAATCAAATCGCTCACACTCAAATCACTCATAACAACATCAAGGAGTGCAAGCACAATGTTTTTACGCCTGTGTAAAAGATCAATCGTACGGAGACCATTTTCTGCTTCAATGACACGATAACCAAAACCTCGCAGCATAGAAGAAAGTTCTATACGTCTTCCATAATCTTCACTCGCAACAAGAATGGGACCAACCATAATGTCAATAATCTCCTTTGAGACTACTTAGCAGCTTAATATAAAAATTGTTGTAAACCATAAGAAATATTTTACCTCTTGTGTTTCACTTACGAACTTCATCAAGCTGTCAATTAAATACAACATTAAGGCATTTTTTTCCATTTTTTTGCTTTTTCATTGATTTTTATCAAATTTTTCATATTGACTCATGGGGTAATTTAATAATGTTATAGAAACTAGAGAGCAAAATAATCTAAATAGAGTGCAATAAATGAAACATCCCTATCATATTTTATGTCTTACAATTACCGCCTTGCTGTTAAGTGCCTGTAACTTTTCGCGATATTATAACTCAAATATGCCAACTGGAATTGATGGAAAATGGGTTGATGAGAATGGTATTATTTCTTCTTTCCACAATGGTGTTTTTGAAACGCGTGCAGCAGATACAGAAGAAAAACTATCAGAAGGAGCATATAATTATCTCAATGCCCAAAATATAGAAATTGAAATACGCTCTATTCTCCGTGGAACAATTTCTAGAGTCAATTGTACAATGTCATATGACGCCACACAACTTCTCTGCACCTCACATACAGGAGCACAGTTTTTCCTTAAGCGGAAATCTTAACAAAGTACAAGGGAAACCTCTCTTAAGAACAGAGGGAGCACACACATTAAGCAGAAGGCGATATCCTTTCTCCTCCTGATAGAAAATCCTCTCTAAAATACGCAAAGAGGCTAGTATAATCTAGCCCCTGAGAATTTTTTAAACATTATGAAATGCGTAAAATAATCATTTTCTTCCACAAAATATCAATAAAGCCACCTCACAATAAAATTGTAACTTTGTATCATTCAATCTATTTCAACCTATAACATTTTATTTGATAGGGAAGCTTAATCTAAGCAGCGCCAATGCGCAAAAGATCATGAAAATGAACAATTCCTATCGGTTTTTTATCTTCAACCACAAAAAATGCACCAATCTGATGATCATTAATAAAAGCTGTTGCTGCACCAACAAGTGTATTTGGCTTTACAACTTTAGGAGCTTTGGTCATCACCTCGTCAACATTAAATTTTGATAAATTAAAATGAATGTTACGTGCAAGATCGCCATCAGTTACAATTCCGATTAGTTCACCTTCTTGATTCACAACACCAACACAACCAAAATGTTTTTCCACCAAAACATTCATCGCTTCAGTCATAGCTGTTCCCTGCATAACCAAAGGAATATTATCACCCTCATGCATAATATCACACACGTATTTAAGGCTTGCACCAAGAGAGCCACCAGGATGATATATTTTGAAATCCGTTGCGGTAAAACCACGCATTTCTAAAAGAGAAACCGCTAATGCATCTCCCATTGCCAATTGCATAATTGTTGAAGTTGTAGGGGCTAAACCATGGGGGCAAGCCTCTTCTATCTTTGGTAATAATAGCACAATATCAGCTTGTCGTCCTAACACAGAGTGCTTACTTGATGTCATCGCAATAAGAGGAATACGAAAACGCGCCGCATAACTCATAATACCACTTAACTCTTGAGTTTCACCAGACCATGATAAAGCAAGAATAACGTCATCAGAACCAATCATACCAAGATCACCATGATTGGCTTCTGCAGCGTGCACAAAAAAGGCAGGTGTTCCAGTTGAGGCTAAGGTTGCTGCAATTTTTGTCCCTATATGACCACTTTTTCCAAGACCAGTAATGACCACATGTCCACAAGCATTTCTAATAGTTTGAACAGCCGCTTCAAAAGAAGAAGAAAGACTTTCCAGAAGAGCTTTTTCAAGGGCTTCAAGCCCCTGCTTTTCACTAGCAAGTGTTTTAAGCGCTGATGCAACTGCACCTTGCAAAGCCATATGAGGAGACGGTATTGTCATAATCAAATTCGATCAATAAAATTAAGTGAGAGATCTATATCACTTTTCAACATTAATGGTTTCTAGTAAATTTTTCAATGAAGTAGAAACGTGGCTGTGCATATCAGCGCGTGCCAAAGAAAATGCAACGTTGGCTTCAATAAAACCAGCTTTAGAACCGCAATCAAAAGTGCGCCCTTTTACTTGCAAACCCCAAAAATCTTGCTCATTTGAAAGCCGTATCATAGCATCTGTTAATTGAATTTCATTTCC
The DNA here is from genome assembly GCF_042194035.1 of Bartonella sp. OC16QHHD. Taxonomy (NCBI): domain Bacteria; kingdom Pseudomonadati; phylum Pseudomonadota; class Alphaproteobacteria; order Hyphomicrobiales; family Bartonellaceae; genus Bartonella; species Bartonella sp. OC16QHHD. The sequence goes on from NZ_JBHIMJ010000010.1 coordinate 97,620, forward strand.
TGTTCCCCGTTCTTGAGTGGAAAGAATATTAAAAATTTCTGGCTGCAAAATATAACGTCCATTGATGTACAAATTTGATGGTGCCGTTCCTTGTACTGGTTTCTCTACCATTTTTGTGATTTCAAAACCATTTGCAATCTGTTTGCCTTTCCCAACAATACCATATTTATGTGTTTCTCTAGGATCGCATTCCTGAACTGCTATAATATTTCCCCCACCCACCTTTTCATAAAGGCTCATCATTTCAGAAAGACAGCCCTTTTTCGCCTGTATCAACATATCGGGTAATAATAAAGCAAAAGGTTCCCCTGCAACTAATTCACGCGCACACCAAAGAGCATGCCCTAATCCCAAAGGTTGCTGTTGCCGAGTGAAAGAAGTTGACCCTGGTAATGGCTGTAAACGGTATAAGTGTGCAAGATCTTCTTTCTTTCCACATTCAGCAAGTGTCGTGTATAATTCAACTTGCGCATCAAAATAATCCTCAATGACTGCTTTGTTACGTCCAGTCACAAAAATAAAATGCTCAATACCAGCTTCCCTCGCCTCATCCACAACATATTGAATAACAGGTTTATCAACAACTGTTAGCATTTCTTTAGGAATCGTTTTTGTCGCAGGAAGGAAACGCGTACCAAGACCTGCTACTGGGAATACTGCTTTCCGGATTTTACGCACACTCACCCTCCTCAATGAATTCATATAACTTTTTTGTTTTATTTATCATATGTTTTTACGAAATGGTAAAAAAGATATCTTATTGTTTTGATTATCATTATAATGGGCAATCAAAAATGTAAAAAGAGTCTGAGAATTTATTGAAAGGATTAAAACGAATTATTTATTTCAGTTTTTTCCTCTTCTTGATCATATTATCGATTAAACTAAATACAAAATAAAGTTATTGCACATCTAATGAATTGAATATTAATGGGGATTTCAAAATGCAAAAAACAGAATTGAAGAATCTCTTTTTAGAGGAGTCAATAACTTGGAGAACTCTTTTCACTGTCTCTGCCGTTATTTTTTCTGCTTTTTTTATGTTTTTTATATCCCTTTCATATGCTGATAGCGGATTTAAACACTGGATTAAAGAATTTAAAAAAATAGCTATTGCTCACAATATTACCCCTTCTACGTTTCATATGGCGTTTAAAGGTGTTAATGCCATTGATCCAGAAGTTCTAAAAAGCGCCGCATACCAACCGGAATTTGTTGCTCCTTCATGGAACTATTTCGATAATCGTGTCCATGATATTGCAATTGAGGAAGGACGGCGCCAAACTCAAAAATGGAACAAATGGCTTCTTCAAATTGAAAAACGTTTTGGTGTTGACCGCAATATTCTGCTTGCTATTTGGTCAATGGAAAGCAACTATGGGAAGGTTTTAGCCAATAAAAGTGTAATGCGTGATACCATTCGCTCTCTTGCAACTTTAGCCTATGCTGATAAAAAACGTGGAAAATATGCATATACACAGCTGATTGCTGCTATGAAAATTCTACAAAGTGGCGAAATTAAACGCTCTCAACTCACAGGATCTTGGGCCGGTGCATTGGGGCATACACAATTTATTCCAAGCAGTTATCTCACCTATGCAGTTGATATGGACCAAGATGGACGGCGTGATATCTGGAACTCTGTTCCAGATGCTCTGGCTACTGCAGCTAACCTTCTCCACAAAAATGGCTGGCAACCTAATCTTATTTGGGGAGTAGAGGTAAAAGTGCCGCAGGGGAAAAACCTTCCTGAAGGCTGGTATTCCTTTGAACAATGGAAAAAATTAGGTGTAAAACACGCAAATGGGCATCCTCTTCCTACATTAGCTGAACAAGCAATATTAAAATATCCAGATGGAGCAAAAGGACCTATATTTTTAGTCACAAAAAATTTCTTTGTTCTGAAACATTATAATAATGCAGATCGTTATGCATTTGCTGTTGGCCTTCTTGCTGATCGCATCGCTGGACATCCTGGATTGGTGCATAATTGGCAAAGACCTTTTCAATCTATTACTTTCCAAGAATGTAAAGAACTGCAATCGCGCTTAAAGACACTGGGCTATTATAAAGGGAATGTTGATGGAAAAATCGGAACAGCCTCTCGCGAAGCAATTAAAGCTTTTCAACTCCGTCACGGACTAAAAGCAAATGGATATCCATCATCTCAAGTGCTTTTTCTCCTTCGCAAACAATAATGGAGAATAAGGTTTTGTCTCTTTCTCGCCTGATATACTTGACATTATTGCTGTTTTCACTTTCTATTGTGGGAATCTTACAGCCATCCCCAAGTAAAGCAACGAACTTCTTCAAATGGTTGTCACAACAAAACAAACAGACACAGCAGCCACCGCAAATTATAGAACAAAAAATAGACAAGCCGCAAAAAAAGATCGTAACACAAAAAAACATACAAAAGCTAAAAAATGAGAATGCAAAGCGCATTCTTGTCATAGGGGATTTTGCAGCTTCTGCTGTTGCTGATGCACTTAAGAAATTTTTTATAAATAATAGCGATATCGTTATCATGAACAACACAATGCCAGCTTCCGGCTTAGTTCGAACGGATTATTATTCTTGGCAAAGCAATATTTCTAAACTCATTGACCAAAATAGCCCCGATGTTATTATCATGATGATCGGTGCAAATGATAATCAACCCATCACAGACTCTCATAACATGATTAACACAGATCAGTCAGAATGGATGCGCATCTACAAACAAAGAATTATCGAAATTACTGAAAGTCTTCACGCCTCTGGAAAATCATGGATATGGATAGGTCAACCTTCTTTTGAAAATGACCTTTTGACACAAAAAATGAAAATTTTTAATGCGCTCTATAAACAAGAAACAGAAACAGCAGGAGGGTATTTTCTCGATATCTGGAGCGGCTTTAGTGATGAAGAAGGAAATTTTTCTTTTTCAGGCTATGATATTAATGGAAAAATAACCAAATTACGCACCAATAATGGCATGCATTTCACCCCTGAAGGAAAGAAAAAACTTGCCTCTTATTTAGAAAAACCATTGAAAAATATTTCAAATTTTTATGCCTTTTCTCATGAAAATTCTTACTCAACCGATCAAGTTATTCAAAAACTTATACAAGAATCAGAGAATCAAGAGCGGAGTAAAATTATGCGTCAGCCTCCAATGAGCCTCGATGATATGGCACAAAAAAACACTCACCTTTTAGGCAAAAGAAAGTCAAGTTTTATAAAAAAATCATGGTTTCCACCAAATGGGCATCAAAAAGATCGAGCTGATAATTTTTCTTTCCCATAATGTCTATTTAAAATACAAAATCTATTTTCCTCTATAAACAAAAAGCGAATAAGATAAAAAACTCTGTTTACAGAGCTATAATGAAGAGAAAATTTGCATAAATCGCAACTGCACCTTTCGAATAATATGAAAACGGCATGGTGTTAACCATACCGTTATATCTTATAGTCCACGTTTGTTAATCATTGCCTCTGGTAAAGGCATTCGTCCCCGAAAAGCTTTATAAAGCTCCTCTGGATCACGACTTCCTCCAGCGGAGTAAATAAAACGTTTCAACTTATCAGCAAGCTCTGAATTAAAAACATCTCCCGTTTCTTCAAAAGCTTGAAAAGCATCAGCATCAAGGACTTCCGACCACATATAAGAATAGTAACCAGATGCATAACCATCCCCCGCAAACACGTGCATAAAATGTGGGGGACGATGACGCATAATAATTGTATCAGGCATTTGCAGCTTTTCTAATTCTTGGCGTTCAAACACTGTTGGATCAGTGACTGTTTCACCTTGATGAAAAGCCATATCCACTAAAGCTGATGAGATAAATTCAACGGCAGAAAATCCTGCATTAAATGTCTGTGCTACTAAGACTTTATCTATCAACTCTTGTGGCATAGGATGGCCTGTTTTTGTATGTATAGCATAAGATTTTAATATCTCTGGTACTGTTAACCAATGTTCGTAAAGTTGAGAAGGTAGCTCAACAAAATCACGTGAAACAGATGTTCCCGACACAGATGGCCATGTGACATCAGAAAGCAAACCATGCAATGCATGTCCAAATTCGTGGAAAAGCGTACGTGCATCATCAAGTGATAAAAGAGCAACTTCCCCTTTAGGTGGTTTAGCAAAATTACAAACATTGTAGATAATAGGCTTTTGTCCGCCATCCAATTTATGTTGTGATTGCAAACTACTCATCCACGCACCGGAGCGTTTTGAAGAACGCGCAAAATAATCACCAATAAAATGCCCAAGTAGACTTCCATCAGACTTTTTTACTTCCCACAAACGTGCATCAGGATGCCAAAGTGTAACAGCGTTTTTTTCTTCAAATGTAATGCTAAAGAGTTTTTCGGCTACCCCAAAAGCCGCTTTAATCATAAGATCAAGCTGAAAATAATATTTAATCTCAGCGCTATCGAAAGAAAGTTTTTCAGTGCGAAGCTTTTCAGCATAATAACGCCAATCCCAAGCAGCTAAAGATTCATTGCTGCCCTGATTGTTGGCAAAATTTTGTAAGTCAATTTGCTCAGTAGAAGCTTTCGCTCTTGCGCGCTTCCATACAGGCATAAGCAAATCCATAACGGAATCAACACTTTTAGCCATAGTATTATCGAGCTTCAAATCCGCGAAAGATTTATATCCCAATAATTTAGCCTGCTCATCTCGAAGCGCAACAATCTCTACAATAATTGTTTTATTATCATTCTTGTTATTATTTTCACCACGTTTAGCCCAAGCTTGGAATGCAACCTCACGCAAATCACGACGATCAGAGAATTTTAAAAAAGGTTCAACAATCGAACGTGCTAGTGTTAATGCATACGCTTCTTCATTGCCTCTTTCACACGCAATTTCCTTCATTGAAGCAATGAGATCTTGCGGTAAACCAGATAAGTCTGTTTGTTTTAAAAACAGAATCCATTCAGCTTCATCATTTAAGACATTTTGTCCAAAAGTAGCATTTAAAAAAGCAAGTCTTTCATTAATTTCCAAAAGCCGTTTCTTAGCTTTTTCATCGAGTTTTGCCCCATGACAAACAAACTTTTTCCACCATAATTCAAGAACACGTGTTGTTTCACTCTCAAATGTGCTCAGCTGCGACTGTTTATAAAGCACATCTATTTTCGCAAATATCCGCGCATCCATCATCATTTTTGAAGAATAACGAGAAAGTTTTACAACGAACTCTTGCTCTAGCTGTTGAATTAATACATTCGTATGAGCACTGGTGCGTAAGAAAAATATTGAACAGACACGATCAAGCGCTTTGCCGCAAAGCTCAAAAGGCTGCAAAAAATTCTCAAGCGTTGGTGGTTCTTGCACCATCGCAATTGCCTCTAGTTCTTCTTCTGCTTCTTGAAGTGCCTGTTCAAAAGCGGGTTTAAAATCTTCATCACTTATAGAAGAAAAATCAGGAAGACCTGAAAATCCCTTCCAGTCCAGCACTGCTGCTTTTGTCATAATACTTTATGTCTCCATTATAAATTTAAACTGTAACAATTATCTTTACGACACAAATTGATAACATACTAAAACTATTTCGTGAGTTTCAAAACTACCTTTCAAAACGCTATTGAATAAAAAACCTGAAAATCGTAAAGCTCTTCCATTTCAAACCATATTATATTGAAGCAATAAAGATTATTCGCTCGCACATCACAATAGAATTGCATATTAACAAAAACACTTGGAGAAAAGCATAATCTCCACTCTTTATAAAATATTGCTGTAGATTCTTTTGAAAATCGCAAACTGCATTAAAGAAATGATGGTAAAATCAGAACTGATTTTTACATTTACGTTTTTATATTATCCTCAAATTAAGCTGTATTCTCGTTTTAGTGATTCAGAAACTTGTTTATAACTTATAATTTACCCTTGACTTTACTTCAAATATTAACAATTGGGAATATAGCTGGGGAGTTTTTTAAATCTTCCATAAACTTTTGTTTTTATCTCATCTATTATCTAGATTTACAACTCTCCAACTCTTCAGGAGGTACTTTATCATGACTGAAATCAAAACGGCCTTCGACTTCAAAAATTTTTCTACTGAAGCTCTCGCTGAAAAGTTAAAGAACCAGCATTTTGCAGACTCTATTGATATCATCAATGACCTCGATATCATGGAACGTGTAACTATTCTTAGTCTTCTGCCACTTGATTATGTTATCGAACTTTTTGATAAACCAGAGCTTGAGCAACCTGCTGCCATCCTAGAACTTCTCCCTATAAATCGTGCTGTTGAAATTCTTGATGGCATGTCTGCTGATGCTGCTGCAGACGTCTTTCAAGAAATGGATAAAGAAACCCGCACACGACTTTATGCCTTGCTTAACCCCTTAACGCGCGCTGAACTTAAAAAACTCACCAGTTATCCTGATCATACAGCAGGAGCACTGATGACAACAGAGTTTATAGCCGTTCCTTCAAACTGGACCATACAAAAAACTTTGGATCACATTCGTGAGGTCGAGCGAACACGTGAAACAGTTTATACCAGCTATGTAATTGATCCCAAAACAGGTACTCTTCTCAAAGCTGTTTCCCTGCGTAACCTTATTCTTGCCTCACCTGATGAACAAATTCTTAATGTCCCTACCCATGACTCGCCCATTACAATATCACCCTTCACACATCATGAAGATATCGCACGCCTTTTCCAGCGCCATGATCTTCTCTCTGTGCCTGTAGTTGATGAAAGTAACCATGTCATTGGCATTGTAACCGTTGATGACGTGCTTGATACTATGGTCGATGAGATGAATGAAGATGCCTATAAATTTGGGGGTATGGAAGCGCTTAATAAGCCCTATATGCAAATTAAGTTTCCTGAAATGATGAAAAAACGTGGCGGATGGCTCGCTTTACTCTTTATCGGTGAAATGCTGACAGCAAGCGCTATGCAACATTTCGAAACAGAACTCGAAAAAGCGATTATTCTTACACTGTTCATACCTCTCATTATGAGCTCAGGAGGAAATTCCGGCTCACAGGCTACATCCCTTATTATCCGTGCATTGGCTTTACGTGAACTCACGTTGAAAGACTGGTGGAAAGTGATCATTCGTGAAATTCCAACAGGACTATCCCTTGGTCTCTTACTAGGAATTATTGGTATTACGCGCATTGCTCTTTGGCAAAAACTGGGTATCTACGACTATGGCCAACATTGGATTGCTATTTCGACAACAGTGGGTACAGCTTTAGTTGGAATCGTTACCTTTGGTTCTCTTTCTGGATCTATGTTGCCTTTTATTCTTAAAGGTTTAAAATTTGATCCAGCAAGTGCTTCTGCTCCTTTTGTGGCAACTTTAGTAGATGTCATGGGCATTATAATCTACTTTTCTGTAGCTTCTCTCATTTTGTCAGGAACTCTTCTTTAAACATGTAAAGTAAAAACTCTTACTTATGGAAAAATCTTGTCATGTAACCTAAGATTCTTTCCATAAGAGAATAAGCTTTATTATTTATTTTCTAGCGCACCGCTCTATAGATAATTTATTATTTTTTTGAATAACAGCTCCGAATAACGTAATTTTACCTCATCATAAAGCTTCTCATATTAAATCGATTAAAGTCATCTTCTTGCCAGTCACAAACGAGATCGGTGTATGGCTAAAAACTATTCAAGAAAAAATAAAATACTTCTTATATCCTCTCTCTCTCGTATCAAAAACTGGCGCAATATTGACAGCTGAGAAAGAATAATAATGATGATACTCAACAGGCTTTATATTTCTTCACAAAGGCGTTAATAGTATACTATTCGCGTATGTTATATCATTTATGAGCCCTATCATGGAATGGATGTAGTGTACGTTAAGCAGTCTCTCTTAAGTACATGAATATGCAACAAAAAGTATATTCTGTTTAAAGTGTTCTGTTTGGCATAAAAAGCATACTCCTATTAGAGAGTGCAATTAACAAAAGTGTAAGGCAATGCACTATCTCCATGGTTTAAAAGATATTACTTTAGATGCTTTTGAAATCATAAATTGGATTAACAGCAAAGATGGGAGATTTTCTTTGGATGCCTTCATATTCTTTCTAAATAAGACTGTATGCCGGGTTCATAAATAAATCAAACAGATATAACTCTTGCCCTAATCTGGCATACAAAAGCTAGAACCTTCTTATAAAATTCTTAATCGTCTCAATATTTACCTCAAATACACGATTGCATTAGATCTGGATTTTGATTGACAAGTTATGGAATAAGAAAAAGCTTTATTTAGAATAAAAATGTTGTAAAGTTGTCAATAAATTGGCTATGGATTGAGAGATATTCCGGATTTTTATCAATCTCTTTGCAAAACAACAACAACAATACCGCTAGCTTTATACTTACTTACTCTTACAAGAATTCATATAAATTTCTTGTGTCATATTGATAAAAATCAAATTGACTGTGATTTTTGGGATAATTCTTAGCTCGAGAATAGAACATACGTACTATAAAAAACTTTTACGAAGCTTCAGAAATTGAAGCTCAATAGAGCCTTAAAGACTTGGATAAATAGTTTTGCCATAAAAATATTGCCTCCATCTTCCAAAATTATAAAAAAACATGTAAAAGGTTTTCTAATAGTCAGGCAAAGAATGTAAAGACTTTGCCTCAAATGAAATTTCATTAAACGAAAAGAAGAAAATTTATGCAATTGCGTAACATTGCCATCATTGCCCACGTTGACCATGGGAAAACAACGCTTGTAGACGGGCTTCTCAAGCAATCAGGAAACTTCCGTGATAATCAGCGTACAAGCGAACGTATGATGGATTCAAACGATATTGAGAAAGAACGCGGAATTACAATCCTAGCGAAAGTGACATCTGTTGTTTGGAAAGATACTCGAATTAATATTGTTGATACACCAGGTCACGCTGACTTTGGTGGAGAAGTTGAACGCATCCTCAATATGGTTGATGGAGCCATTGTACTTGTTGATGCTGCTGAAGGACCAATGCCACAAACAAAATTTGTCGTTGGCAAAGCATTGAAAATAGGATTGCGCCCTATTGTTGCTATTAATAAAATTGACCGACCGGATGCACGCGTTGATGAAGTCATTAATGAGGTTTTTGACCTTTTCGCTGCTCTTGACGCAACCGATGAACAGCTTGATTTTCCTATTCTTTATGGATCTGGACGCGATGGATGGATGGCTGAAGCCCCTGAAGGACCAAAAGATCAGGGATTAGGTCCTTTATTTGATCTTGTGACGCAGCATGTCCCTTCTCCTAGTGTAGCAGAAGGACCGTTTCGCATGATTGGAACTATTCTTGAAGCGGATCCGTTTTTGGGACGAATTATTACAGGACGGATTCATTCTGGCTCTTTAAAACCCAATCAAAATGTCAAGGTTCTTGGACAAGATGGAAAACTTTTAGAAACTGGGCGTATTTCAAAAATTTTAGCATTTCGTGGCTTAGAACGGCAACCTATTGAAGAAGGAAGTGCTGGTGATATTGTTGCGATTGCAGGTCTACAAAAAGGTACCGTTGCTGATACTTTCTGTGACCCTACTGTCAATGAACCCCTTACTGCCCAACCAATTGATCCTCCTACTGTTACTATGAGTTTTCTCGTCAACGATAGTCCCCTTGCTGGAACTGAAGGCAATAAAGTAACAAGTCGTGTCATTCGTGACCGATTGTTAAAAGAAGCAGAAGGCAATGTCGCTCTTAAAATTGAAGAATCAGCCGATAAAGATTCTTTCTACGTTTCAGGACGAGGAGAATTACAGCTTGCAGTTCTTATTGAAAATATGCGCCGTGAAGGATTTGAGCTTAGTGTTTCACGTCCACGTGTTGTTATGCAAAAAGATGAAAATGGAATAACTCTTGAGCCAATCGAAGAAGTTGTTATCGATGTTGATGAAGAATATTCCGGTATTGTTGTACAAAAAATGTCTGAACGTAAAGGCGAAATGGTGGAGTTACGTCCTTCTGGAGGTAATCGTGTCCGCCTTGTCTTTTATGCCCCAACCCGAGGACTCATTGGTTATCAATCTGAACTTTTAACGGACACACGTGGTACAGCAATTATGAATCGCCTTTTCCATGCTTATGAACCTTATAAAGGAGACATTGCTGGTCGTGTTAATGGTGTTATGATTTCAAATGACAACGGTGAATCTGTCGCTTATGCTCTTTTTAATCTTGAAGATCGTGGACCTATGATCATCGATGCGGGTGTAAAAGTCTATCAAGGTATGATTATTGGCATCCACTCACGAGATAATGACTTAGAAGTTAATGTGTTAAAAGGGAAAAAACTCACCAATATGCGCGCTTCCGGAAAAGATGAAGCCGTAAAGCTAACGCCTCCCATTAAAATGACGTTAGAACGCGCCTTATCGTGGATACAAGATGATGAGCTTGTGGAAGTAACCCCTAAAAATATTCGTCTCCGCAAACTCTATCTTGATCCTAATGAACGTAAACGTTTTGAAAAAACACGTGCATCAATTTCAAATTAATTTCATAATCTCTTTGGTAAAATATTTATAAAATATTTAATTGTATTGAGCCTCACTATATTCCAGAAAGGATGTCTCTATGAATATTAAGGAAATACCCGTAGGCAAAAATCCACCAGAAGATATTAACGTTATTGTGGAAGTCTCCCTTGGTGGGCAACCAATAAAATATGAGATGGATAAAAAGTCTGGTGCATTATTTGTTGACCGTTTTCTTCATACATCAATGGTTTATCCTGGAAATTACGGTTTTGTCCCTCATACGCTTTCAGATGATGGTGATCCTATTGATGTCCTTATCTGTAATACCCGTCCACTTATGCCTGGTTGTGTTATCAATGTTCGCCCCATCGGAGCTCTAATGATGGAAGATGATGGTGGTAAAGATGAAAAAATTATTGCCATTCCCACTACAAAATTAACAAAACGCTATATCAATATTCATGACTATACAGACCTGCCCGAGATTACACTCAAACAAATTGAACATTTCTTCAAGCATTACAAAGATCTGGAACCTGGAAAATGGGCTAAAATTGAAGGATGGGGTGATAAAAACTTTGCTCATGAATTAATTAAGCAAGCTGTTGAGCGCAATAAAAAAGTATAACGATTTTAATAAAATAAAGCCTATAAAAAATAGGCTTTGTTATTTATTTTTTCTACGAGATGTAATCTCTAAAGGATTGCCATATCTGCTTTAGCTTTTCTAAATGTGTTGAAAAGTAAAGTTGTTTGTAGCGAGATATTGCGCCGCTTTTCAGAGAAATAGAAGAAGATGGGATTTTCCACTGCTTCGCAAGAAATTTAATGAGAGCTTTATTCGCTTTTCCATCTTCAGGAACAGCCCGAAGGCGTATAACCAGATATTGTTTTTCACCATCCCTACATTCAATCCCTATTATTTTGTCAACTGATGATTTAGGAATGAGATATACAAACAAAATCAAGTTATTTTCATCAACTTGATAAAACATGTATTCGCCTCAAGTAATATTTCTATAAATACATGTTTGCGTAAACGCGCCACATGAAAGTACGAATAAAATAAATAATAATAAAAACTATAATAGGTGAAATATCAATTGTTCCAAAATTTGGTAAAATTTGCCGGATACGGCTTAGAATGGGATTTGTAAGACGATATAGAAAGCTTCCTATCAAAACAACAAAGCGATTGCGCGAATTTATGATATTAAAGACATAAAGCCAAGAAAAAATGACACTAGCGATTAAAATATCAATATAAATCTCAAAAATCAAATCAATCGTTCGAAGCAATGCATAAATCATGCGTCATCCCTTTCAATCAAGGAAACAGAAGAGCGTATAGAAAACCTTCATTAAAGCAGGTCTGTGTATCAAAAAATGGTTTTATATTTCAATACTCTTTTTTCTTGAATAAAAACCAGACATCTAAATTCTTCATCTCTCTATTTAATGACGATGCAGTTAGAAAACAAATATCAAAATTAAAAATAGCACATAAAATAGAAGAAACAGCAAAAAATCTGAATATTCCTTAATAGGATTAATCTTAAATCTCATCGTTTTAATTATTAATTATAAAAAACAAACAAACTAAAAGCGGCCTTTTAAAGTCCGCTTTTAGTTTTAAAATTATTTCTGCAAAGCAGTCAAACGATTAAGAGCACTGCTAAAACCATCTAGCTGAACAAATAAATCATTCAAAGCTGGTTCACCTGCAGCAGCAATTGTCATCGCCAACTTTAACTTTTTTCCAGAACGTAAAGCTGCTACGTGATTTTTGTCAAAAACGACAGGAACCACACAACCTGCTGGTACACAAGTCCGGATACCGGTTTCGATAACAGCTTTTCCCTCATCAACTTGTAAACGAACAGGCTTAGAAACCAAAATGCCAAAAGGAACTGTTAAATTACCAGATACAACACCCTCAGCATCGAGAGTAAGGCCCATAGCCACAACAACACGCCCCTGCTCATTCACTTCTTGACGGTGCATAAAACAAATTCTTTTCCCTTCTTGTATACCACAGTTAATAGTCCACAAACCGTAGGTTTCAGTCAAAGAAGAAGCTCCATTTGGCAATGTCGCTGCCGCATCTTTTGATGCAGGAGGCTTTGAACTTGTTGCAAATGCAACAGATGAAATACTCAAGAGAGTAAAAACTATAAGTAAATTAAATAACTTTTTCATTTTATATTCCTGTTCTTTACATAAAAGATAAACATGTTTATTATTTATTATAATATAAAGCATCTTAATAAAAAAAGCTTTCTCATAATCATATAGCTTTTATAATGGTCTAAGGCTACCTCGAAATTCGCTGACAACTTTCGTATAAACGTGCTTTTTAAAAGAAACAGCAATCAACGGAAGGGTTTCTAGATCAATCCATTTCCATTGATCGAATTCCGCTTTATTGCCATCTGGTGGCGGATTAATCGCAATTTCAGAAAGCTTTCCTGTAAACTGGAAAGCAAACCATTTTTGTATTTGCCCACGATATTTATTTGTTAATGTGCACCCAATAAGTTCTTGTGGAAAATCATAATGGAACCAATTTTGTGCTTCTTTAATCAACTTTACAGATCGAATACCCGTTTCTTCATAAAGTTCACGATATGCCGCATCTAATGGTTTTTCATCTTCATCAATCCCTCCTTGAGGAAGCTGCCAACGATGAGATATGTCAATATCTGCATCTGCATGAATGGGCATCATTAAACGACGCCCAACCCACACTTTCCCCTCATGATTAAAGACAACAATCCCAACACATTTGCGATATGGAAGAATCTTCAAATTAATATCTGCATCCATTTAATATTCCTCAAAATCGCAAGCTATAGATATCAATTCTCACTTTAACACATCCTTATTGGGATCTGGTGGAAATGCTGCATTTGCCATTTCACCTCGTAACAGTTTATAGGCCTCATTCAATTGAATATCATCTTTAGGGTCTTTGGGAACAAAAGCAGCTGAACCAGATCCTTTATTACTTTCTCGTTTTCCTTTGATATGTCCTTTTAATGCAGACTCACCAACTTTTACATCATAACCTTTATATTTTTCAGGAAGTGGTTGCTCTACAATAATATCAGGCGTAATCCCTGTTCCTTGAATAGAAGTGCCTGATGGCGTGTAATAAAGTGCTGTTGTTAAGCGTAAAGCCCCATTTTCACCCAAAGGAATAATTGTTTGAACAGATCCTTTACCAAAAGACTGCGTCCCTAAAATTGTTGCACGACGATGATCTTGCAATGCACCCGCAACAATTTCAGAAGCACTTGCTGAACCACCATTAATAAGAACAATGAGCGGTTTTCCATTGATGACATCACCTGGCTTCGCATCAAATCTTGTCACATCACTCTTTTTGCGCCCACGAGTTGACACAATTTCACCTTTATTGAGAAAAGCACTCGAAACATTAACAGCTTGATCTAAAAGCCCACCCGGATTAAGCCGCAAATCAAGGACGTAACCTTTTAGCTTATCTTCAGGAATTTTAGATTGGATATCTTTAATTGCCGCTAGAAGATTATTTAATGTCTGTTCAGAAAACTGGATAACTCTTAAATATCCAATATCACCCTCAACCCGATATTTCACCGCTTTTACTTTGATAATATCACGAACAATCTTCACTTCAAATGGCTTATCAACGCCAGAACGAATAATTGTTAAGGTAATTGGTGTTCCAGGAGCACCTCGCATCTTATTAACAGCTTCATTCAATGTTTGACCATTCGTTTGTACATCATCAATTTTTGAAATAAGGTCTCCTGCTAGAATACCTGCTTTTGAAGCGGGAGTATCATCCATTGGTGAAACAACTTTAATTAAGTTTTTTTCCATAGTGACCTCAATACCAAGACCTCCGAACTCTCCTTTCGTAGAATCCCGCATATCCTTGGCTTCTTCAGCATTCAAATAAGATGAATGAGGGTCCAGTGATGTGAGCATGCCATTGATAGCATTTTCAATAAGCTTTTTATCATCTGGAACTGTAACGTATTGCATACGCACACGCTCAAAAACATCGCCAAATATAGCTAGCTTTTTATATGCATTATCTTCATTATTCGCAGCAACAGACTGCACCATAATCATTGAACAGGCGCCGAGCAATACCCCAGCGACCAAAAGAATAACTTTACGAATCATTTTGGCTCCTTCTTATTTTTTCAGTCTGCCACCAAGGAGTTGGATTTACAGGTTTTCCCTGCTTTCTAAACTCAATGTAAAGCATTGGAGAAGTTTTTCCTATATCCAATGCAACACTGTTTGAAATAAATTGCATCTCCATTATACCCAGAGGCTCACCTGAAAGAACAAACTGCCCCTGTTTTACATTAATTCTCGACATTCCAGTAAGAATGATATGATAACCATTTCCAACATTGAGAATGATTAAATGTCCGTAAGAACGAAATGGCCCAGCAAAAGCAACAAAAGCATCCACAGGTGAAATAACAACAGCTCCTGACTCTGTTTCTATCGTTTCACCAAAGCGCGTAATCTGCGAACTTTTGTTAGAGTGATGTATTCTTTTTCCTGAAACAGGAAAAAGTAAAGAACCTTTTCGGCTTTCAAAATTGGACTGTTCTAACAATTGTAAACTTTTCCGTACCTGTACTGATGCATCAGAGCTAAGTTTTGACTGACGATCGAGCTCTAAAATCAATTCTTCCAAAGACTGCGCTTTTTTAGCAAGAGCAATATTTTTTTGTTGCTGTTCTGTAAGTTCTTTTTCTGATTTTTTTTGTAGTTTGTTTTTTTGGTCTAATAAAAGCTCTAGACGTTTTCGCTGCTCTGCTTGATTTTGCAGTTTTGTCTTTAATGCCGTATATTCCGTAGTAATGGAATTACTCAAATTGGTCAACTCCTTGAGTTCCCCTTTTAAATCTCGTGTTTTCTCTTGCATCTGAGGAATAACAGTACCTAATAAAACAGAACTACGTATAGAAGCCAACGCGTCCTCTGGCTGCATCATAAGAGCAGGAGGCGGATTCAATCCCA
The DNA here is from genome assembly GCF_042194035.1 of Bartonella sp. OC16QHHD. NCBI lineage: Bacteria > Pseudomonadati > Pseudomonadota > Alphaproteobacteria > Hyphomicrobiales > Bartonellaceae > Bartonella > Bartonella sp. OC16QHHD. The sequence continues at coordinate 113,130 of NZ_JBHIMJ010000010.1, forward strand.
TACGTTCCAAAATTGCAAGAACTTCCGCAAATTCAGCACGACGATTTTTTAAACTTTGATAGACTTGTACCCGCTTTTCTATCATTTTTTTAAGCTTTTCTTCCCTTTTAGCAATATCATCTGCTACTATACGTTCTTCTTTAGCCGCCTTTATGAGTGCATCACTCAAAACACGTTGATCTTTTTTTAAATGCTCAACTTGATGCATAAGAAAAATAACACGCTCACGCGAAAATGAAATATTTTGGCGAATTTCTCCCAATTCTTTATGTACTTCCGTACTCCTCATTTCTTCCGCATGCGATACAGAAAAGCAAAAAAACATACTCAAGAGCAGAATGACAAATATGACGCACTCCTCATATAAATATAGCATCTTTCTATGAAGAAGCTTTTTCATTTGCAAAAACCATGACACCTCATCGTATACATTAGAGATGCTTTAAATGGTGTCAGCTAAAACAATATTAATAAACATATAAATAAGTGCTAAAAATTGAACAAAAATATTAAAAACGATGATACGGATGATTATTTTCAATTGTTACAGCGCGGTAAAGTTGTTCTGTAAGAAGAATACGTGCAATTTGATGTGGCCACGTCATCAAACCAAAAGATAAAAGAAAATCAGCATGCTTCCTTATTTGTTCATTATGCCCATCAGGTCCTCCCAAAGCGATGACGACATCTCGAATGCCCTCATCACGATAACACCTCAATTTTTCAGAAAAAGAAGTTGAAGAAATCGATTCTCCACGCTCATCTAACACAATTAATCGACATTTTTCAGGTAAAAATTCAATAAGTTTTCTCCCCTCTTCCTCCATACGTTGACAAACTGTTTGAGCACGACTTTCTGGTATCTCTTGTAACTTTTTTAAATGAAAGCCCACATCTCCAGAAATTTTAGAAAAACGATCCAAATAATGCTGAACTAGTTTTTGCTCCGCCCCACTTTTCATACGACCAACCGCAAAAACAGAAATTTGCATTTTAATGATCTCCGAAGAGAAGCAAAGCCGTATCGTTTAAATCCGGCGTCATCCATATTTTTTCTAAATTATAAAAAAGACGAATTTCTGGACGAAAAAGATGAATGATAATATCACCTGTATCAATCAATACCCAGTCACCTCCAGCAAGCCCTTCTACACGCACAAGCCCCTGCCCACTATCTTTCCAAGTATGTAATAAATGATCAGCAACAGACGATACATGACGCTGCGAATTTGCTGAAGCTATGACCATATAATCAGCCAAAGATGACTTCCCTCGAATATCAATAGCAACAATATCTTCTGCTTTTGTATCTTCTAAACTCTTGAGAATAACTTCAAGACTCTCACTCACAGAAAAAACTTTTTTTTCTTTTGAAGGCATAATTTCATAAGAGTGTTTGTGTGCAACGTTTTTCAGATCAATATCCTTTCTTATCGTTGTGGAATCTAAAAGAGACTTCTCTAAAGAGAAGCAGAATCTTATGAAATGTTCAAGAAAAATCATTTTTCTTCAAACGAAGGTTTGTTGAAGATTGAAAAGATAAAGGTCCATGCAAATAAGTCCAAACTGGTGGCTTGATAAAAGGTAATCGCTTACTTTCTCTCTCATCCAAACGAAAACGGCGATAAATATGTGCCATAGGAGAAGAAAGTGCTGACCGATTGCCTAAAGGACGATCAATAATCGCAATAGGAAGCATAGAGACGATATCATGCCATCGATACCAATGATGTATCGTCGCAAAACTATCTGCCCCCATAATCCATACAAAATTTACGCCACTGTAATGGGTAAGAATATGAAAAATCGTATCTACTGATACTTTGCTCCCTATAGCCTGTTCAAAACCTGTTAAGCGAATTTTTGGATGGTCAATAAGTTTAAAACTTAATTGCATTCTCTCCTCTAAAGAGAGCAACTGTGTGCAATCCTTTAAAGGATTTCCTGGAGTGATCATCCACCATAACTGATCAAGATACAAACGCCGAATGGCAATTTTTGCAACAAGAAGATGCCCCGCATGCGGTGGATTAAAGGAACCACCAAAAAGACCCACAACATTAGATCTTTCAACATGTGGCATACAATTTTTCCATGGAAAAAATAGTGTTCTCAAGCTCTAACCTGACCATTTCCTTTAACGTGATATTGAAATGATGTTAGCTGTTCAACACCTATGGGACCACGTGCATGCATTTTTCCTGTTGCGATACCAATTTCCATTCCAAAACCAAATTCACCTCCATCAGCAAATTGTGTAGATGCATTGTGCAGCAAAATAGCTGAATCTAAATGATTAAAAAAATTCTTCACCACTTCCAAATCCTCAGCAATAATCGATTCCGTATGTCCTGATGAATAACGCTTGATATGAGCAATGGCTCCCTCAACACCCTCAACCGTTTTAACAGAAAGAATAGCATCAAGATATTCATGCGACCAATCTTCTTCAGAAGCTAATTTGACATCTGGCATAAGAAAAACAATATCTTCTGTGGCGCGAATTTCACATCCCTTCTCCTGTAAAGCAGTTAAAACAGGAAGAAACTTTTTTAATGCTTGGCTGTCAATGAGAACTGTCTCAACAGCACCGCATATCCCTGTTCGCCGCAGCTTTGCATTTAAAACAATATTGCGTGCCATATTTAAATCTGCCGATTTATCAATATAAATATGACAAAGTCCCTCCAAATGAGCAAAAATTGGAACACGTGCATCAGACTGAACGCGGGCAACAAGGCTCTTTCCACCACGTGGTACGATCACATCAATCGCTCCATCCAATCCTTTGAGCATTTCCCCAACGGCAGCACGATCTGTCGTTCCAACCATTTGGATAGCATCTTTGGGTAAACCAGAGCGCTCTAAACCTTGTACCAAAGCTAAATGAAGAGCATGAGAAGAATGAAAGCTATCCGAACCACCGCGCAAAATCGCAGCATTACCTGCTTTTAAGCACAAAGAACTCGCATCAACTGTAACATTGGGACGACTTTCATAAATAATGCCAATCACACCAAGAGGTGTTCGTACACGACTTATATGAAGCCCATTTGGACGCGTCCATTCATCCATCACTTGTCCAACAGGATCAGATAAACGAGCAACTTGGCGAACACTGTCTATCATTGCACGTAAACGCAAGTCATCTAATTTTAGCCGATCAATTATTGCAGCTTTCAAATTATTCTGAGCAGCATTCTCTAAATCTTGACAATTCGCCCGTAAAATTTCATCTGACTGAGCCTCTAGACTTAAAGCGATCATTTCTAATGCATTATTCTTTTGCTCAGAAGAAGCAACGGCCAACGCTGCAGCGGCATAGCGTGCTTTTTGTCCCATATCTTTCATTTGTTCTTCTAAAGTCATCGTATTATCCACTCTGCGAAAACAATAAAAACAAAAGTAACTTTTTTAAACAGAATTGATCAAGCAACGTACAATCATATCATTACGATGCACCATAGCAGAGCGGGCCTCATACCCAAGAATAGCTTCAATTTCTTCACTTTTATGTCCTATAATGCGTACAGCCTCATCTTTGTCATAGCTTACAAGTCCACGCGCAATCTCAACCCCATCTGTACCAACAATTGCAACCGTATCCCCACGCTGGAAATTTCCCTCAACGCCAATAACCCCTGCTGCTAATAACGATTTTCCTGTTTCAAGAGCCCTAATGGCTCCTTGATCAATCGTTAAAACACCAGATGGATCTAAATGACCAGAAATCCATGTTTTCCAAGCATTGACAGATTTCTTACTTGCCGCAAAAAAACTCTTGCGTTCACCTTTGTCAATTGCTGCAAGGGGATTCATACGCTTGCCTGAAGTAATAATCATCGCCGTTCCAGCAGCATTAGCTATCTTTCCAGCATCAAGCTTGGTCTTCATTCCTCCCCTTGAAAACTCTGAAGCAGCAACATCTGCCATTTTTTCGATATCATGCGTAATGGATGCAACAAAAGGTATAAATTCAGCCGTTGGATCACCATGGGGAGACTTTGTATAAAGACCATCAATATCAGATAAAAGTATTAAAAGATCTGCCCCCATCATTGTTGCCACACGTGCAGCTAAACGATCATTATCACCATAACGAATTTCATTTGTCGCAACAGTATCATTCTCATTAATAACAGGTACTGCTCTAAAACGTAAAAGTACATTAATCGTCGCACGTGCATTGAGATAACGCCTTCGCTCTTCCGTATCAAATAAAGTGAGCAAAATTTGACCCGTTTTGAGCCCATGTTGAGCAAGCGCATCACCATAGGTTTTAGCTAACTCAATTTGCCCCAAAGCAGCACATGCCTGACTTTCTTCCAATTTCAAAGCCCCCTTAGGAAGCTGTAGCAATGTCCTTCCTAAAGCAATAGCGCCTGAAGACACCAACAATATCTCTACGCCTTTTTTGTGCAATTCAACAACATCACTAATCAAGCTGTTAAGCCATTCAACCCGCAAACCTGTCTGAGGATCAACCAAAAGGGCAGATCCAATCTTGACCACAATACGTTTATAGTGTGTAAGTTTTTGCGATCCAACAGCCATCTCAATCAACCTTGCTATCCCCACTAATCTCCTCTTTGCGTGACATTTCAATAATATGTGCACCAGCACGCAGCACATTTTCTAAACCTTCGCGGCTAACCGCAGAAAACATCATAACAGGTTGATCCGTTACTTTTTGCAAAGCTTCCTGTTTTGTTTTACGCTCTTCAATCGTTAGCGTATCTATCTGGCTTAAAGCAACAATTTCAGTTTTATCACTTAGATTATTTCCATATGCCTCAAGTTCATGACGCACAATTTGATATGCTTTTGCAACATCTTCTTCTTGAGCAGAAATCAAATGAAGGAGGACACGACAACGTTCCACATGTCCTAAAAAACGGTCTCCAATTCCCACCCCTTCATGGGCTCCTTCGATTAACCCCGGAATATCAGCCAAAACAAATTCACGACCATCAATTCGTACAACACCAAGATGAGGATGTAGAGTAGTAAAAGGATAATCTGCAACTTTTGGCTTTGCCGCCGTTACAGAAGCTAAAAAAGTTGATTTTCCGGCATTTGGTAAACCAACAAGCCCCGCATCAGCAATTAACTTCAAACGAAGCCATATTGCACGCTCTTCTCCAGCCAAACCTGGATTTGCACGACGCGGTGCCCGATTTGTCGATGTTGTAAAGTGAAGATTGCCAAAACCGCCATTCCCTCCTTTTGCAAGGCGATAGCGCTGTCCCACTTCCGTTAAATCACATATTAACGTTGTATTATCTTCTTCAAAAATTTGCGTCCCAACCGGAACTTTAAGGATGACATCATCACCCTTCTCACCCGTCATATTACGCCCCTTGCCATGTCCCCCTGTTTTTGCTTTAAAATGCTGTTGGTAGCGATAATCAATCAGCGTGTTAAGCCCATCAACAACAAGAGCCCAGACATCACCACCCCGTCCTCCATTCCCTCCATCAGGCCCCCCAAATTCTATGAATTTTTCACGGCGAAATGATACTGCTCCAGAACCTCCATTACCAGAACGAATATAAACTTTAGCTTGATCAAGAAATTTCATTGGAAACACTCACTGAGGAATCAATCTCTCTACCTCTATAGGCAATACATTAATTTTACCAGTTTTTCATCATTGATAACAGAAAAACTGTCGCTATCGCTGATAACTCTTTGAGAAAAAAATCATCACATTTAAATAGGTTAAGTAAAGTTAAGTCTTCTTAAAAGAAGGTGCTATTCTTGTATTTTTTCCCTTAAATTCAAGCGCTAGAAGATAAAGCTCTACTGATTCTGATCGGCTTGCGGGTGGTTTAACATGGTAGACTTTTTTAAAATGCTGTTTTAATCTTGCAAGAAGAGTGTTTTCTGCTCCCCCTTGAAAAGCCTTTACTAAAAAATATCCCCCAGGCTTGAGAACCGAAAGAGCAAAATCAGCCGCAACTTCACATAAATAAATCGTTCTTAAATGATCCGTCTGACGATGACCTGTTGTTGGCGCTGCCATATCAGAAAGAACCACATCCGGTTTTGTCCCTAAAGTTTCAATTAATTTCTGCTGTGCATCTGTATGCAAAAAATCCATTTCCAACATGGCAACTCTAGGTAATGGATCAACATGTAAATAATCAATACCAACAACGCTAGGATCTTCATCACTTGACCCTACTATACGCTCAGCCACCTGACACCAACCCCCAGGTGCTGCTCCTAGATCAATAACCTTTTGACCTTTTTTCAAAAACCTATAGCGCTCATTAATTTCAATGAGTTTATAAGCCGCACGCGAACGATAACCATCTACTTTTGATTGATGGACATAAGGATCATTCAGATGCCTCTCTAACCATCGTCGTGATGAAGCTTTAATGGTTCCTGCTTTCTTTTTTACGCGCTGATATAATTCATGTGACCCTGAGCCTCCATAGCCACCTCTCGGTGTTTTTGTTATTTTTTTCATCGTTATTCATTGTCTCCATATTTAATTCTCTAACGCTTGAAATCTCTGCTCTTTCTATGACGACACCATACTCCATCGCGTAACATCAGCTCTATCAAAATTCCTTCCCTTAATCCACGATCAGCAACTCTTAAACGCTGACTTGGCCAAACTTCCCGAATAACATCTAAAATTGCACAACCAGCTAAAACTAAATCTGCTCTCTCGCGTCCAATAAAAGGACTTATGACACGTTTTTCTATATCCCATGATAATAGGCGTTGTGTCATAAGTGTAATGTCTGCATCATTCATCCAAATGCCATCCACTTTTTTCCTATCATAACGCTCTAAATTAAGATACATTCCTGCTAAAGTTGTAACCGTACCGGAGGTTCCCAAAAGATGAAACTTCGAACCTTGTGCTAACTCTCCTAATTTATGACGATCTGAAAAATTATTTAATAACCCTCGCACATAACTTTTCATTTTTTCAAAATCGTCTAAGCTAATATCATTCCCTCCAAAACGTTCAGCAAGCGTAACAACACCAACAGGAAGAGAAGTCCAAGCGATAATTTGTCGAGCTAAACGAAAAGAACGCTTTTGAGAAACATCAAGTAGCACAATTTCTGATGATCCTCCTCCAATATCAAAAAGCACAATTGCGTCAGTATTTGGTTCAACAAGTGTACTACACCCTGTAACAGCAAAACGCGCTTCTGTTTGCCGATCAACAATTTCCAATTCAAGACCTGTCTCCTCCAAAACACGCTGAATAAAATGTCTACCATTTTCTGCAGAACGACAAGCTTCCGTTGCAATCAAGCGATAACGCTTAATATGCCTTTGTTTTAGCTTTAAATGACAAATCTTTAATGCTTCAATCGCACGATCCATAGCTTGTGTATTAAGAAAACCGTTATTTATTAAACCTTCTCCCAATCGTACAATACGAGAAAAAGCATCAACAACACGAAAATATCCAGGTTTACTGGGAGATGCGATAAGAAGACGACAATTATTTGTTCCGAGATCAAGTGCCGCATAAAGAGGTGGAGATTTTACTGAATGGAACCGTCGAAGAAAAGGTGCTTTGAGTTTTTTTGTTTTTTGAGCACCTATCATTATCTGACTATGAAACTCAAAAGCTGCCTCAGATTGAACAAAAATCTGTTTCTGTTCATAATGTTTTTTTCTCTGTTGTCTCTTTATATCAACAAGGACAGAATATGCCTCTGTTCGTGACAATGCAGAATGATTATTTGTATTACTACCGCACTGATCATACAACTGATCTGCTTTGGTATCGTATATTTCTCCTCGCTTCAACTCTTTTGAACCATAATTTAACGGGGTCATTTCCCTTATCCCTTGAGCGTTCCCCCCAATAAATAAACGCGAAAACTCTTCTGCTCATTTCTAAATAAAGCAATAATGCAGCATCAAATGATAAATACAAGAAATCACTCTTTCTTTTCCTATCATTAAAATTTTCTACACTAGCATCATTCAGATTTTTGTATAATCTTTCGGTTGTTTCCGTAAAATCATGTTTCTCTTTATGAACTTAAAACTATAAATTAATCGTTTACGTTCACATCAATTTTTATAAATTATGCTCTTTTCTTTATACCATTTACACGGAGCACACCTCTATTGTAACAAACCTACACTATCATACTATTTGCTGACTCTTAAGGTTACAACAACCTATACATTAGTACGGTTTATAAGAAAAATTTTTTTAATCTCGTTATCCACACACGAGCCTCGTTTGTTATATGCAATGAAATAGCTTTGATTATGCTGAAATAAAAGTTCTGTAGTACCACAAACTGCAATTACAATAGCTGTTATTTTGTGAATACCAATAAAAACTATCGTTCAAAAAAATCTCTAGAATTATAAATTTATCTGAAAAATATTAATGCATAATCAGACCGCTTTAAAAATCCATTTGAAGCTTAAAAAAAGAATTTAGTCTACTCATTATTGTAAGGAATAAATCGAGTATTTCTAATCTTTTTTACTTTTAATAACTAACGAAATCATTCTTTAAGCATTATGGAAAACACTAACTTGATTTTCTATTACATATAAAGAACTTACTGTAACTTTATATTCATAAAACTCTCACTCTTTCCAACAAATCACCTCGATATCATATTATATAAAACTTCTTACTTATTTGACCTTATAATTTACACTCAGAAATATAATACAACAATTTATGGAAAAATGACTCTTGTTAAAAATACTCGATGGATTCTAAGGACGGAAAGAATTAAGTGCTGCATTTAACCCTTTAAATGGTACAGTAAAAGAAAATACCTTACCTTCTTTAGTTTTATAGGAAATACGTACCTTATTGTTCTGCTCTATTTGTTTAGTCAAAACCGGACCTACAGGTGATTGTGCCAAACAAACCGTTTCATTACATTGCGTATAATTAATAAGAACAGGTTTTTTAACACCTTTTACAAACATTTGAATCGGAACATTTATATCAGAATTTGGCAATGTTCGAAAAAGCATCACTGCTTGACCACTTGTCGTAGAAACAAGAGACCAACTAAAAATGGTATTTCCTTCTTGATCATGAACCGTCTGTGTCACATTACATATACCTTGCTTATGTTTCAGCTTTTGTTTTTCGTCACAAATCAAAGTCCAATCATAAAACTGCATAATAATTCGACGTGTTTCGCCAGGTTCTCCCTTAGGTATCGATAAGCGCGGTGGATGCACTGTATAAATATTATTGTTCTCGTTGGCAAAGCTTTCGCTCTTGCCTATTAAGGCAAGAGCAAACAGAACCTTTACTAACATACTTCTCGTTTTTACAATAACAGCTATTTTTTCTATTATCATCTCAACCTCAGAGTAATTCCAGCGCCTATTCCCCAATGACCTCCAGCACTTGTCACAGATACATTCGAGCGAATATTTCCATCTTCAGATGTATAACCAGCACCAATAGCAAACGCAGATTGACTGCGCCATAAACCACTCCCAAATGAAACACTTAAAGATCCTGGTATATCATAGTAACGTAAGTTGGACACCGCTAGACCAATAGCAGCAGCTTGTCTTGCTTCCTTGCGAACATCCTCAACAGCATAATTCAATGTCTCAAACTTCATATCCGTATAGGATTTCGACTCGTTAACAGCATCATTGACAAGACCACTAACTTTCTCATCCGTATACTTATTGGCATCTTCAAGAACTATCTTCATCTGCTCTTCAGTATAATCATGCAACTGACCACC
>NZ_JBHIMJ010000070.1:0-50709 GCF_042194035.1 Bartonella sp. OC16QHHD
AGAGTTTGTTGATAACTACAAAAGCGCACTTGCCGAGTTACAAGGGCTTATACTTCCTAAATCAAAAACTGGTAAACTTGTTGAAGGTTCATTTGCATGGCTGCTTAAACAATACTTTAACAGCTCTAATTGGCATAGCTACTCTAATACTACAAAGAAACAAAAAGAATACATTCTTATGAAGATATGCGACTCCATAGGAAATATTCCATACCAAGCAATTGAAAAGAAACATATCATAGCCGGTGTTGAACGGCGCAAAGAAACACCAGCAATGGCTAGAAACTTTCTGAAAGCCCTTAATGGACTTTTTAATTGGGCAATTGATCAAGGTCTTTTGGAAAATAATCCAGCTTTAGGCGTCAAAAAACCTCCTCTTAAAAATAAAAGCGGCTTTCCTGTTTGGACAGAAGAAGATGTTGAGAAATATTATCAAAGATGGTCCCATGGTACCCATGAACGTGTCTGGATTGATGTTCTTTTATATACGGGCTTGCGTCGTGGTGATGCGGTACGCATTGGCTGGAAAGATGTCAAAGACAATATTATTCATCTCAAAACAGAGAAAAGTAAATTCCAAACAGATGTTTTTCTTCCCATTTTACCGGAATTAGCTAAAACGCTTGAAACTGGTCCTATTGGAGAAGAAACATTTATCTGTAGTAAAGTGAATCAAAAATTCACCAAAGAAAGCTTTGGGAATGGATTTAGAGACGCTTGTAATGCGGCTGGAATTAAAAAATCGGCGCATGGATTAAGAAAATTAGCCGCAACACGTGCAGCTAATTCTGGAGCAACAGTATCACAATTGAAAGCAATTTTTGGCTGGACAGAAGATCAGATGGCATCCCTTTATACAAAGAGTGCAGATCGTAAAAGACTAGCTCTTGAAGCTATAAAAAAGCTCCAAAAAAGTTAGGGGCAGAGACAAAAAAACGTAATAGAATCAAAATTCATTAATTCCCTTATATTCTATATAATTCTTTGATTTTATTTACTCTATACCCGCCCCTTGGGCGTACCATAATTCTTTTTTCTATGTGTAATACATTCATTTTATTCGTATTCTTAAAAATGAGGAATGCATAAATAAAAACGAGGGAATAAGATTTTTAAAGGGATCTCTTCGTAAAAAAGATACAAGAATCATTAGATAATTGATTTCTTTGTTGCATTTCGAGGATAGTGTTTTACTGCGCAAAGTTAATAACAATAAAAATCGATAAAATATAAAAATTAGAAGGTTCTAGCTCGTGATCCGGTGAGTTTATAAGCCATATTCTTGCGTATACCGTTAATTTTTAAATTAAAACCAGCCACATCATTTATACGTTTCTTCCAACCTTCAAAACTAAAATTCACCCCAAAACACATCTTATATGAAGCATTTTTAATTACGGTGCCTTTTCACATTAAACTTTTCTATAAACAAACAGACCGTAATCTTAGAATTGAAATGCGATATAAAAATAGATTCTTATTCACCTAACACAACAAATCAAGAAACTATAATTTAGAATACAATCAACTTATTAAATGGAAACTCTGATAATAAAAATGCATAATCCTTGACCCCCAGTGATCTAACTACCTTATCTATTAAACAGATTCTTCATCAATCATAGAATAATTATAGATTTGCAAACACATCACTTCTTTTCAAAAATTAAACCCTCCAACAAAATTTACACTCTATTGATCATAGATTCTAAAAGATCATATTTGAGTGCTTTTTTCCCTTGTTTTTACTTTTCATTATAAACTTGAAAATGCTATAAAGTAGTATCGCTTAAAAAAAAGGACTTCTAATGGCAAAGATCAAAGTAGAAAACCCCGTTGTTGAACTTGATGGGGATGAGATGACCCGTATCATCTGGAAATATATCAAAGATAAATTAATCCATCCCTATCTCAACATTGATCTCAAATATTATGATCTTTCCGTCGAAAATCGTGATGCAACCAATGATCAGGTCACTATCGATTCTGCCAATGCTATCAAAAAATATGGGGTTGGTATAAAATGTGCAACCATCACACCTGATGAGGCACGCGTTAAAGAATTTAACCTAAAAAAAATGTGGAAATCACCTAATGGCACAATCCGCAATATTTTAGGAGGAGTCATTTTTCGCGAACCCATTATCTGTAAAAATGTCCCTCGCCTTGTTCCTAACTGGACAAAGCCAATTATTATTGGACGTCACGCTTTTGGTGATCAGTACAAGGCAACAGATTTTAAATTTCCAGGAAAAGGGAAATTAAGTATTAAATTTGTAGGTGATGACAATCAAGTTATTGAACATGATGTTTTTGATGCCCCAAGCGCAGGGGTTGCTATGGCTATGTATAACCTTGATGAGTCAATTCGTGATTTTGCTCGAGCATCCTTTAATTATGGACTACAAAGGAATGTCCCAGTTTATCTTTCAACAAAAAATACCATTCTAAAAACTTACGATGGTCGTTTTAAAGATATCTTTCAAGAAATATTTGATACGGAATTTAAAACTGAATTTGAAAATCGTAAATTATATTACGAACACCGCCTCATTGATGATATGGTTGCTTCTGCAATTAAATGGTCAGGAGGCTATGTATGGGCATGTAAAAACTATGATGGTGATGTTCAATCTGATATTGTTGCCCAAGGCTTTGGTTCTCTCGGTCTCATGACTTCTGTTCTTATGACACCAGATGGTAAAATTGTTGAAGCAGAGGCAGCACACGGCACCGTAACACGCCATTACCGTCAGCATCAAAGAGGCGAAGAAACATCAACAAATTCTATTGCATCTATTTTCGCATGGACGCGTGGACTGGCACACCGTGCTAAACTAGATAACAATGAGAAATTAAAAAGCTTTTCCGCGACATTGGAAGAAGTTTGTATTAAAACCGTCGAAGAGGGTTTTATGACTAAAGATCTCGCACTTTTGATTGGGCCTAAACAGAAATGGCTTTCTACAACAGGTTTCCTCGAAAAAATTGATGAGAATCTCAAAAAAGCAATGGGCAATTAAGTTATTACTTAAATTAAAATTCAAAGCTCTAAACAGAGCTTTGAATTTCTCTTGGCAAATTCAAAGAAGTACCTTATAAGTAAAAATAGGGTAAATTTTTATTAAATTAAATAGCAAAAAACAGTGAAAAAACAAAGCTGGTCTGCGCTTTTATTAGGTAAAAATGGTCTTTGCTTTTTAACGTTTACAGGTGGTGTTGTATTACACGCCACCAACGTCTATATTGTTATTACTATTTTACCCTCCCTTATGAATCATATTGGCAGTGAGATATATTATTCTTGGGTAGCGACTGTCTTTATTACAGCTTCACTCCTTGGTACTTCACTTGCAACAAAAATATTAGGAAAATTAGGTCCTCGCAACGCTTATGTTATCTCTGGACTTATCTTTACCCTAGGCACTTTCCTCTGCAGCATTTCTTCGTCTATGTCATTATTTTTAATAGGACGCTTTATTCAAGGATTGGGAAGTGGTTCTTTGTTATCTCTATCCTATTCCATGGTACGTATTATTTTCAGCCCCTCTTTATGGTCACACGCATTAAGTGTTATCTCTGGAATGTGGGGAATATCAACCTTGTTAGGACCAGCTATCGGTGGCATTTCTGTACATTATGGCGTATGGAGAGCATCATTTTGGGTTATCGGCATATTAGCGATAATCTTCTTGCTCATAGCTCTTAGAGTTTTACCTAAAAAGAATGAAAACTATGTTCCAACATCCCCCCTCCCTCTTCTCCAGCTTTTCATACTCACCTTATTGATTTTTATCATTTCTGTTGGAGGAGCTATGAACACAACAATGGCAAAAATTTGCGGATTAGTTATCGGACTTAGTCTTCTCTTTGTTCTAGCAAAAATCGAATCATATAGCTTTCATCCTATGTTGCCGCGCAAATCCTTTTCTTTCTCTTCTGAAATTTTTCCCGTTTACGCATTAATACTCGTGATGACAACAGTCGTGTACAGTATAGAACTTTATTTACCACTTTTTCTTCAAGAGCTTCATGGACAAGCTCCCCTTATAGCCGGTTATATAGCAGCACTTATGAGCCTAGGGTGGACGTGTGGAGCCCTCTCAAGTGCTGCTGTCTCCACAAAAAAAATTCGCAACATCATTATATACTCGCCCCTATTTAAACTGTTAGGCATAGCGATTCTTTTATGGCTCATCCCAACAGAAGTTTCCACACTCGAATATATTTTTATTATTTGCTTAGCACTATTTTCTATTGGAATCAGTGCGGGCATAGCATGGCCACATTTGCTCACACGGATCTTGCAATGTACAAATGATGAAGATGCTCTACGTGCCAGTGAATCCCTTACCTCCGTACAACTATTTTCAGCTGCATTGAGTGCAACTCTAGCCGGAGTGATAACCAATCTTGCCGGTCTCTTTAATCCTGGAGGAACAATAGGAATGATCTTAGCAGCAAAAACTCTTCTTATAGTGCTCATTGGTTTTTTATTGTGTTTTGCTATTCCATTAGCGCTGCGCATTTCTTACTGCATATTAAAAAATCCAACAGGACATTCCAATAATTAAATAAACATAAAAATACCTTCTTCATTAAAAAAATGAAAAGTATTAAGCATGCTTTTCCATATACCATGAGACGCAAAAAATCACTAATCCACACAAAGTTAGAACACTTCCTAAAATAGCTGTATATTCATAACTATAGCCCAATTTTAAAACTAATGCTCCAGATTCTGCACCAAGAGCATTAGCAATATTAAAAGCAGACTGCATTAATGCTCCTGCCAAAATCTGTCCCTGTAGTGCAACATCCATAATTTTTGTTTGTATAGAAGGCATAGCAGCAAAAGAAGTTCCAACAAAAAAGCATCCTATTGCCGCTGTTAACGGAGCATAGGATAAAAAGAAAAAAAGAAAAAAAACAAATACGCTCCAAAGCATAGAAAAAAATATCATCGGCGAAATACCAATTTTAACGGCCAATTTAGGCCCCAAGAGATTTCCTACCACCATACCCAATCCAACTAACGGCATGATAAATGGTACCAACTCAAGTGAAACACCAGAAATATGCATTAACGTTGGCTTGATATAAGTGAAAACAGAAAATAATCCTGACGCTCCCACCGAAACCATCAACAAAAGAAGCCACACCTGCTTTTGCTTTAATGCACCCATTTCGTGCAAAGGATTCGTTTTTGGAAAACTTAAATCACAAGGTAAAAAATTCCAAATAAGCAAACAACATAATAAAGCAATCATACCCACAAGGACAAAAGCAATCTGCCAACCAATAAGTTGACCAATCCAAGTAGCACTGGGTGCTCCCAAAACGGTTGCAATTGTTAAGCCAAGCATAACATATCCAACAGCTTTAGAACGTTCTTTCATTTCTACCATTGAAGAGGCAACCATAGCCGCAAGTCCAAAATAGATTCCATGGGGAAGTCCACTGAGAAAGCGTAATACTACTAATATGCTAAAATCAGAAACAAAGGCACTAGCAATATTTGCTAAAGCATAAAAAAGCATCAATCCTATCAAAACAGTTTTGCGTGATACCTGAGCTGTTGCCACAGCTAAAAGAGGTGCTCCAATCACAACTCCTAATGCATAAGCAGAAATATATTGACCAGCGGTAGGAATATCAACATATGAACTTCGTGCCATCTCTGGCAGTAGCCCCATTGCAACAAACTCTGCAGTACCAATAGCAAAACTCCCCACGGCAAGAGCTAAAATTATTAAACGCCGTATTCTCGAATCAATTTCCAATGCAAGAACCTTTTGTTTATAAGAATCCCTCATATCATCACTTCTGGATAGGAGTTTTAACTGTAGATATCTGTAATACACACAAACAAAAATTCAAAACATTGTTATACGCATGCCCAATAGTCCCCAATGAAGTTTTAGAAATATTTTGATATATAAAGCATTTTATGAAGCTTTAGGTAAGATTCTTTAATGGAAAATCTTTGAAACCCTCAAGGTTATAAACGTATTCACCTATTTTTATCAGATCTGCCAAATAATAAACTTTGTCTCCTATTTTCAGCAGTTCCAATTTTACAGTGAAACCTTTTTTTGCAACTATATACTATACCCTATAAATAATTCTAAAATTTGTCGAATAATGCACTTCAAACAAGTGAACCACATCTCATTATTATCTTGATATAAGGATTAAACTTCTCCAAAACTTATTGTTTCTTTGTTTTTGCTACCTGAATGCAGATCCTCCAAATCGATAAGCTATAATTTCAACTTTACGCCATTCTTATAAATTATTATAGATTCTTTTAAAAATTCTCATGATAATAGTACTTGGTTTCTAGATTTATTAAATATCCTCTTTTAGGCATCTTTACCCCTCCCTCCTCTAACAGAGGAATCGCATCAGATATCTAACTCATTATCTTTAAATTAAAATATTCACGTAAATATATTGTACTTATTTTCAGATAAATTCTATAAACAGAGCATAAAACAAATATAATAATTTTTATCTCAATATATTCATCGATATTTTATAAATGTGCTAATTATCGTGATTAATATTTAATTTTTTATGACATAAAATATATAATTATAATATTTAAAATGTTGTAATCTTATTTTAGTTTTATTTTAATTTTCTAAAAATTTATCTATTCGATTGTATATAACCTATTCTTTACCTTTAGTAATAAAAAACACAAATTATCTCATAAAAATACAATTTTCATACTTCTTTAAGAGTTCGCTAACGCCTCATTAACATTGTTGCTTTAAACAGTCATCAGAAACAGAAATAAACTGTTTTTCTCCGGATCAGGTAGCGCGTACCGGAGTAACAGTTTCTGTTTTATATAGTAATTAGAAAAAGAATATATGCCCTATAAAACCGCACTTCTATATCTTAGGATAGTGGAATTTATGATTTTGGAAGGTGTTTCTAATTTCATATTTTTAGCTAAATTTGTAAATGCAAGAATAAATTCAATAAAAAAATGAAACGCTATATTACGATTAATATTTTAGCGTCCTTGTGCCCATAGAGCGCGCGTTTCAGCGCAAAAATCAGCATAACAGCCTTCTTCAATGGCATCACGAATTCCCTGCATCAGTTGTTGATAATAAAAAAGATTATTCCAAGTCAACAACATCCCCCCAAGAGATTCACCAGATTTGATCAAATGATGCAAATAAGCACAACTATAATCATGTGCTGCTGGACAAAGTGACTGCGGATCAAGAGGATGTGGATCTTCTGCATAACGCGCATTACGCAAATTAATTCTACCAAAGCGGGTAAAAGCTAAACCATGACGTCCTGCACGCGTCGGCATAACACAATCAAACATATCAACACCACGAGCAACACTTTGTAAAATATCATCAGGTGTCCCTACCCCCATAAGATAGCGTGGTTTATCCTCTGGTAAAATCGGACAAGTAGTATCCAATACTGCTGTCATAACACTCTGCGGCTCACCAACAGCAAGCCCTCCAATAGCGTAACCTTTTAAATCCATTTCTTTTAATGCTTGAGCAGAACGTTCACGTAGTTTCATATTATCACCACCTTGAACAATACCAAACAATGCTTTATTGGGCTGATCTCCAAAAGCTGTTTTACAACGCTGCGCCCACCGCAATGAAAGTTCCATAGCTTTTTCCATTTCTTTTTCAGTTGCAGGTAACGCAATACATTGATCCAACTGCATCTGGATATCCGCACCAAGAAGTTCTTGAATTTCGATAGAACGCTCTGGACTCATTTCATAGTAAGCTCCATTAATGTAAGAGCGAAAAATCACACCTTGTTCAGTAATTTTACGGATTCCCGCCAATGACATAACCTGAAAGCCACCAGAATCGGTTAAAATAGGTCCGCTCCAGCGTGAAAATTCATGTAATCCTCCCAAACGCGCAACACGTTCAGCTCCTGGACGTAACATTAAATGATAAGTATTCCCTAAAATGATATCTGCACCAAGATCACGTATCTGATCCATATACATAGCCTTAACGGTTCCTGCCGTTCCAACAGGCATAAATGCGGGTGTACGAACACATCCTCGCCCCGTTATAATTTCGCCTCGACGTGCATACCCATCTTGAGCAATTTTTCTATAATGAAATGTCTTTATCATAACTCTCGTCTTTTTGATTCCATCACTGCATATCTCTATAGAAAGAAAAAAGATATCCCCTTACGAGCATTGTCATAAGCTTTATGAATTAATTTTTGATTCGCTCAATATTGTAACCAGCATAAAAAATTAAACGAGATAAAAGAACATTTCTTGTTAAGAAATCACCATAATAAAAGTAATAATCTAGCTCCAGAAAAATAGTAAAATCCTTATAATATCATACCTCAAAATACCTACGCTTAACGCACTAAAGCCTTGATAGAACTACAAAATTATTATCACAATAATCTCATCTTCACATACTTCCATAAGCAATAACTTTGTACGCATAGAAGAAAATTCTGAACGCATTGTACAGCCTACAATATTGTTTACTTTTACAGATAAAAATTTTTCATCTGCTGAGCACGGCGATCCCCACGCTTAATAAAAGCGCAAATGAGCATAATCATTTATCCCCTTACAATATTGAGATAGCTCTTGGCACTTGAGATAATTCACAAAAGGAATTAACGTGTAAAAACACTTAAAAAAACTAAAAATGCTTTTTGTAAAGATTCTCAAATATCAAAAGCTCTATCGTAACATTAGAGGCTGAAAAAGCGTATGATGGCCCCCTCTTGCTCCTTCACAAGCTTTAAAGATGGTGGTGCATAATAGATTTATAGCTTTAAAACTATACACGCCACGAACGTCATTATGGAAGTGAATGTTGATATGTACTGAGAAATGCTTCTTAAAAAACACGTAAATGTGCAACATTAAGTATATTCTATTTGGAGCGTTCCTCTATTAAAAAACGAGAAAAATAAAAGCGTAAGTCCATGCATAATCTTCATTATTTAAAAGATATTGCATTAGATACTTAAAAAAAAGTAAAGTTGAATTAAAAAGGAGATGGCAAGACTAGCCATTTGTTTCACTTCTGCGCCTTTATTATATTCTTCTAAGATTAATTCTTATTTTAAAGATTACACCAATATACATAAACGCTGATTTTCCACCTTGCTAGGCAAAACTGGAGCAGCTAGTAAGGCTCTTATCCGTATTAATATGTGTGCTGCTGCATTAGGATTGGATGTTGATTTACAAGCAGCAACAAAAGCACACGCTCTCCCAGGAAAGTAACATCATAAAACCATTAATAGACCAACAATGAATTGAAGAGAAATGCTGAATTTTTTATAAAACACTTTTCCAAACAAAAACCATAACATAACAGACTTTGCGTTTTCTTATTCTGACAGGTGTTTGTACAAATCCTTTACATTATACTCTTCAGGAAGATCCGATTGAAGTAAATATATGGACAATTCTTAGCTCGAAATTATAAAAGGTAAGCGTGATACTACAAAATAGTTTTGTGTGCCTTTATTGATCAGAAAAGAGTATTTTTTCTTAGAAACTTACAATTGAAGTCAGTATAATTTATACTATTTTGCATCCGCAGCAATAACGGCTTTGGTAATTGAATCTGGATCTGCAACAGGTTCACCACGTTTAATTTTGTCAACATTTTCCATACCTTCAACAACCTGTCCCCATATGGAATATTGACGATCAAGCCACGGAGCATCTGCAAAACAAATAAAAAACTGAGAATTAGCAGAATTTGGATTCTGACTACGTGCCATAGAAACTGTACCACGCTTATGAGAAAGATTTGAAAACTCTGCTGTTAAATTTGTTTTTTCTGCCCCCCCCATACCAGCACGTGATAAATCGAATTTATCACTATCCTTCTTTCCAAATTGCACATCCCCTGTTTGCGCCATAAAACCATCAATAACGCGATGGAAAATAACATTATCATAAGCACCTTCACGTACCAGTTCTTTAATACGTGCAACATGACAAGGTGCTAAATCAGCAAAAAGCTCAATAACAACTCTGCCCTTTGTTGTTTCAAGAATTAAAGTATTCTCTGGATTTTTATTCTCAGCCATATGGAAAGCTCCCTTGATTCATTTCTCAACTTGTAAAGTAGCAGCATTAATAACATCAGGATTTTTTACAGATCCATTATTACTTGTCGTACCTTTTTTTATTTTATCAACAACATCCATCCCCTTTATAACCTCTCCAACAACCGTATACTGACCGTTTAAAAAAGCAGTATCATCAAAACAAATGAAGAATTGAGAATTCGCGGAATCCGGATCTTGTGATCGTGCCATCCCAACTGTACCACGCTTAAACGGCTGTTTTGAAAACTCTGCCGGTATATTAGGATAATTTGAGCCACCCATACCAACGCGTTTCAGATCAAAATCTCTACTGCCCTTTTTTCCAAATTCTACATCACCAGTTTGTGCCATAAAGCCAGGAATTACACGATGAAAAACAACATTATTATAGGCCCCTTCCTCTGTTAATCTTTTGATTTGCGCAACATGTTTTGGCGCCAAATCAGGACGCAGACGAATAACAACATCACCATTGTTGAGAGATAAAACAAGAAGGCTTGCATCACTTGCTGGGCTAGGATTACCAGCGACAGGGGACAATGAAAAAAAACAAAATACACATATCAAAACAGCAAAAATTCTACGAGACACACTTATTCTCCCTTAAAAGATTGGTATTTCAAGCTTAAAGCGTGTGCAACATTGGGCGGTACAAATGGTGTCACATCACCTCCCATAGAGGCAATTTGGCGTACCAATGTAGAAGTTATCGCACGCCCAGAAACACTTGCCGGCAAAAAAACAGTTTGCAATTCAGGAGCCAGACTGCCATTCATCCCTGCCATTTGCATTTCATAATCAAGATCAGTACCATCACGCAATCCACGAACGAGAAATGAAGCACCAACTTCACGCGCCTTCTCAATGAGAAGGTTACTAAATGAAAGAACCTGCAATCGATTAGAATCTGCACCAAATAAGTCCTTCCCTACCTGCATAATGAAATCAACACGCTCTTCAAAGCTAAAGAGTGTTTTTTTGTCAGCCTGTATACCTATAGCGACGACCACCTTATCAGCTAACACAAAACACCCTTTTAAAACATCAAGATGACCGTTTGTAAGAGGATCAAATGAACCTGCGTAAAGAGCAATTTTCATGATTTTACTCCTTCCTCTTCAAAATTATTTTTCTTCGCTCATATCAATCGTATCAGAATGCTTCACACTTTCATCATCTAATGAACTCGTATCATCTTCAGGTTCAGAAATACGTTCAACCGATACGACTCTTTCACCTTCAGCTGTATTAAAAATCGTAACGCCCTTAGTTGAGCGCCCAGCAGTACGAATTCCCTCAACAGGGACACGAATAAGCTGCCCCCCATCTGATACCAACATAATTTGATCTTGCGCCTTCACCGGAAAAGCCGCTACTAATTTACCAATTTCAGCTGTTTTAGATGGATCTGTTGCGCGAATCCCTTTTCCGCCACGTCCCGAAATCCGGAACTCATAGGAAGAAGAGCGTTTACCATAACCAAACTCACTCACCGTCAAAAGCATTTGTTCACGTGCATGAAGTTCTGCATAACGTTCATCTGTTAACTCTGTTTCAGCACCCCCATCTTCCTCATCAAGAGTTATAATATCTTCAATATCAGCATCTGCACCAGAAGCACGCCGTTCATTCATTACACGTTTAATATAAGCAGAACGCTCAATGGACGTCGCCTCGACATGCTCTAAAATTGTCATCGAAATGACTTTATCGCCTTTAGCTAAATTGATACCACGAACTCCCACAGAATTACGCCCAGCAAAGACCCGAACATCAACAACTGGAAAACGGATACATTGTCCATTGGCTGTTGTTAGAACAACATCATCATGTTCTGTACAGGTTTCAACAGAAAGAATTTCATCTTCTTCATCAAGTTTCATCGCAATTTTACCATTACGATTAACCTGAACGAAATCTGATAATTTATTACGACGCACAGTTCCACGTGTTGTCGCGAACATAATATCTAATGCACTCCAGCTCGCTTCATTTTCAGGCAAAGGCATAATCGTTGTAATACGCTCACCTTGTTGTAAGGGAAGCATATTGATCAAAGCCCGCCCACGCGATTGGGGTGTCCCCAGCGGCAGTCGCCAAACTTTTTCCTTATAAACAATCCCACGTGATGAAAAGAAAAGAACCGGAGTATGCGTATTGGCAACAAACAACCGCGTTACAAAATCCTCATCCTTCGTGGACATACCAGAACGCCCCTTACCACCACGTCGCTGTGCACGATAGGTATTAAGAGGCACACGCTTAATATAGCCACTATGGCTTACCGTTACCACCATATCCTCTGATGCGATCAGATCTTCACTCTCCATCTCAGCGCTACCAAAACCAAATACGGTACGTCGCGGCGTTGCAAATTCCTCACGAAGAGCACTCAACTCATCCTTAACAATACACATAATGCGTACACGTGATGCCAAGATCTCAAGATAGTCAGCAATATCCACACCAATTTTATTCAATTCATCAGCGATTTCATCACGCCCAAGGGCTGTCAATCGTTGCAAACGCAATTCTAAAATAGCACGCGCCTGTTCTTCAGAGAGATTATAAGTACCATCCTCATGAATAATATGACGAGGATCATCAATAAGTTTAATCAAAGGCGCGACATCCATCGCTGGCCAGCGTCGCTCCATTAACTGTGCACGTGCTGTCTGCGGATCAGGAGCTTTGCGAATAAGCGCTATAATTTCATCAATATTGGCAACAGCAAGGGCAAGGCCAACCAAAACATGTGCTCGCTCACGCGCTTTACGCAAAAGATATTTTGTTCGCCGACTGACAACTTCTTCCCGAAAAGAAACAAATGCACGAAGCATATCAAGCAACGTCATCTGTTCGGGTTTTCCCCCATTCAAAGCAACCATATTACAACCAAAGGAAGTTTGTAGCGGCGTATACCGATATAATTGGTTTAAAACAACTTCCGCAACAACATCTTTCTTCAGCTCAATAACAACGCGATATCCATCACGATCAGATTCGTCACGCAAATCAGAGATTCCCTCAATGCGTTTATCGCGCACCAATTCAGCCATTTTCTCAATCATTGTTGCCTTATTAACTTGATAAGGGATCTCACTCACAATAATTGCTTGTCGACCACTGCGAATTTCTTCGATCTCAACTTTAGCACGCATAATGATTGAGCCACGCCCTGTTTCATAAGCTGCACGAACACCAGAGTGGCCAAGGATAATACCCCCTGTAGGAAAATCCGGACCAGGAATAATTTCAATTATTTTATCGAGTGTGATATCGGGATTATCAATCAAAGCGATACAACCATCAACGACTTCACCAAGATTATGGGGAGGAATATTGGTTGCCATTCCCACAGCAATCCCCCCTGACCCATTAACCAAAAGATTGGGAAAACGCGCTGGCAAGACAACCGGTTCACGCTCACGCCCATCGTAATTATCCTGAAAATCAACAGTATCTTTATCAATATCAGCTAAAAGTTCTTCTGAAACTTTTTCTAAACGACACTCAGTATAGCGCATAGCCGCGGGTGGATCACCATCAACGGAACCAAAATTTCCCTGACCATCAATCAATGGATTTCTTAAAGAAAAGTCCTGCGCCATACGCACTAAAGCATCATAAATTGAAGCATCACCATGGGGATGGAATTTCCCCATAACCTCACCAACAACACCAGCAGATTTACGATATGACTTATTAAAAGAAAGCCCCATCTCATTCATAGCATAAAGGATACGTCGATGAACAGGCTTAAGACCATCACGAACATCAGGGAGTGCACGTGAAACAATCACGCTCATCGCATAATCGAGATAGGAGCGTTGCATTTCATCAATAATACTGATTGGTTCAATACCTGTTAGCACATCACGTTCTGGGTGTGGAGTAAGATCGGTCACAATTTTAAAACTTTCAAAAAAGAATCATTTCACTTTATTTATATCGAAAAATACACCAAAATGCTAATTTCTCCCCCATGACAAAAAGTCATTTAACAATATTTTTCAATATGTTATTAATTTATGTTAAAATTACCAATAATAATCAACAATTTTCACTTCGCTAAACTTCAAAAATCTGAAACAAACAAATCATAAAGTAATCGTAATACGACAAATAAAGACTCTTAAAAAGGTACGTCATCATCTAATTTGTGTGAAAAATTTTCTCCCAATTGATTATTATTTTGACCAAACGTATTTCTCTGATTTGAGTTACTATCGGCAAAGCCACCACTATAACTCCCCCCTTGACTTGCTCCTTGCTCCCCGCCCGCGGCTCCCCGCCCATCAAGCATTTGTAATTCGCCACGGTACTTTTGCAAAACAACCTCTGTTGTATAACGGTCATTTCCATTTTGATCTTGCCATTTTCTTGTCTGTAACTGCCCCTCAATGTAAATTTTGCTGCCTTTTTTTAAATATTGCTCTGCAACTTTGACAAGGTTTTCATTAAAAATAACAATATTATGCCACTCAGTGCGTTCTTTTCGCTCATTTGTATTCCTATCACGCCAACTTTCTGAAGTAGCAATACGTAAATTTGCCACTTGGTCACCAGAATTTAAACGGCGGATTTCAGGATCCGCACCAAGATTACCAATCAAAATAACTTTATTAAGGCTACCAGCCATCGCATAAACTCCAAAATTTTAATTTGTAAAATACTCTGTTCTATAACAGTTATAACCATCTTGACCTTCAATTTACATGTCGCAATTGACCATCAATATGGGTATTGCTATCCTTTACCAATATTGTATTCAGTGTAATTATAACAAAAGATGATAAAAACGCATAGTTTATTCCACCACGAGAGAATAAAAAGCTGCTCATTTGTATTTTTTTCACAAAACTTATACCTTCCTTTTGCATTAAAGCAGTTAAACACATTATAATTCTAAAAAAACAGTTTTATTCCATTTTAGGTGCTCAATTTTTGCCACATATGCCAAGGATAAAGTATGACTCATCAAAAATATATCTCCATTCGCGGTGCACGTGAGCATAACCTTAAAAATATTGATCTCGATCTTCCTCGTGATAAACTCATTGTTATAACAGGACTTTCTGGATCAGGGAAATCATCCTTAGCGTTTGATACAATTTACGCTGAAGGACAACGTCGCTATGTCGAAAGCCTTTCAGCCTATGCACGCCAATTTTTAGAAGTCATGCAAAAACCCGATGTCGACCGCATAGACGGTCTCTCTCCAGCTATCTCCATTGAACAAAAAACAACCAGTCGCAATCCTCGTTCAACGGTAGGTACCGTTACTGAAATCCACGATTACATGCGTCTTCTCTTTGCACGTATTGGTATTCCTCATTCTCCTGTGACAGGACTTCCTATTGAAAGCCAGACAGTAAGCCAAATGGTGGATCAAATTATGTCCTTACCAGAAGGAACGCGAATTTTTATTATGGCCCCTTTGGTGCGAGGACGAAAGGGAGAATATAAAAAAGAGCTAACAGAACTTTTAAAAAGAGGATTTCAACGCGCTAAAGTTGATGGAAAATTCTATGAAATCGCTGATATTCCACCTCTTGATAAAAAATATAAACACGACATCGATGTCGTGGTAGACCGCATTGTTGTACAGAAGGATATCACCTCTCGCTTGGCTGATAGTATAGAAACCTGTTTACAGCTAGCAAATGGGCTTGCCATTGCTGAAATGGCAGACCAACCCTTAGCACAAAAAGAAACGACAAAGGAATCTGCTCATAAGTCGAAAAATAATACACACAAACGGCTCATTTTTTCAGAAAAGTTTTCCTGCCCTGTATCGGGTTTTTCTATTCCTGAAATTGAACCACGCCTTTTTTCGTTCAATAATCCTTTTGGCGCCTGTCCTCTCTGCGATGGACTGGGCATCAAAAAAGCAATGGATCCACTGAAAATTGTGCCCAATAAAAATCTTACCCTCAAAAATGGCGCCATTGCTCCTTGGGCTAAATCGGATTCACTTTATTATAGCCAAACCCTAGAAGCATTAGGAAAAGCTTACGGTTTCAAACTCACAGATCAATGGTGTGAACTCTCTAATGAAGCACAACAGGCTATTCTCTACGGTACAAAAAGAGATGAAATTTCTTTTATCTATAAAAATAATTCTGGTTCGCATAAAACGACCCAACCTTTTGAAGGAATCATCCCTAATATGGAGAGACGCTGGAAAGAAACCGATTCTGCTTGGTCTCGAGAAGAAATCGAACGTTATATGTCTTCTTCGCCCTGCCCAGCTTGTCACGGTTATCGTTTAAAACCAGAGGCACTTGCTGTAAAAATCAACGGAATGCATATTGGGCAAATATCAGATCTTTCTATTCTAAAAGCAGATGATTGGTTTGCCAATGTTCATCAATATCTCACAGAAAAACAACGTAATATCGCCGTACGTATTTTAAAAGAAATTCGTGAACGTTTGGCTTTTTTAAATCATGTAGGATTGGAATATCTTACCTTGTCTCGAAATTCAGGAACGCTTTCAGGTGGAGAAAGCCAACGCATTCGGTTGGCATCCCAAATTGGTTCTGGTCTTACAGGCGTTCTTTATATTTTAGATGAACCATCTATCGGTTTACACCAACGCGATAACGAACGCCTGTTGGAAATGCTGCGCCATTTGCGCAATCTTGGCAATACAGTTATTGTTGTTGAACATGATGAAGATGCTATTCTCACAGCGGATCATGTTGTCGATATGGGGCCTGCCGCGGGCGTTCATGGTGGAGAAATCATAGCGCAAGGGACACCGCAGGAAATTATAGAAAATTCAGCCTCTCTCACAGGCCAATACCTTTCAGGAAAAATGGCTGTTAAAATGCCGACAGAGCGACGCAAAATATCAAAAACGAAAACACTTAAAATCATCGGCGCCAAAGGCAATAACCTCAAAAATATCAATGCGAATATTCCTCTTGGAACCTTCACATGCATAACTGGTGTTTCTGGAGGAGGAAAATCAACATTTCTTATTGAAACGCTTTTCAAAGCAGCATCACATCATATCATGGGCTCTCATCACAGCCCTGCCAGCTATGACAAAATTGAAGGATTAGAATTTCTTGATAAAGTCATCGATATCAACCAGTCCCCTATTGGACGCACCCCACGCTCTAATCCCGCAACCTATACAGGCGCTTTTACACCGATTCGTGAGTGGTTTGCCGATCTTCCAGAATCAAAAGCCCGCGGTTACAAAGCTGGGCGTTTTTCATTTAATGTTAAAGGAGGACGTTGCGAAGCGTGTCAAGGTGATGGAGTCATCAAAATTGAAATGCACTTTTTACCTGATGTCTATGTTACTTGCGATGTCTGTAAAGGAAAACGCTATAACCGAGAAACACTAGAAATAAAATTCAAAGGACAGTCTATAGCCGATATTTTGGATATGACAATTGAAAAGGCAGAGGAATTTTTCCAAGCTATTCCCGCTATTCATAATAAAATGGAAACTCTCATTAAAGTAGGATTGGGTTACATAAAAGTAGGACAGCAAGCAACCACACTTTCTGGTGGGGAAGCACAACGTGTAAAACTTGCGAAAGAACTTTCTCGTAAAACAACGGGACGTACACTCTATATTTTGGATGAACCGACAACAGGTTTACATTTTCATGATATTTCCAAACTTCTTGAAGTGCTTCACGAACTAGTCGAGCAAGGCAACACAGTTATAGTCATTGAACATAACCTTGATGTTATAAAGACAGCCGACTGGATTATTGATTTAGGGCCAGAAGGTGGAGATCGCGGTGGTGAAATTGTTGCAATTGGACGCCCTGAAGACATCATTAAGGTTCCCGCTTCCTATACGGGAAAATTTCTAAAAGATGTTTTACTGCGCCCATCTCTCTATAATTCCAATTCTTAGAAACGCTTTCCATTGTAAAATACAGCATACTAACAAAGCCTGTACTTTTATTATTACCTGTAAACCAACACCTAATTCCAGTGGTGCAACATGTTTGAAGCAAAGACTAAAAACAATTTAGCGCTTTATAAGCTGTTTCAGTTGTCGTATTATCAAATAAGAATGGGCGCATAATTGCGTATTTATTCTCTGTTTTGTTTATACCTGAAACGACCAGACAGCCTAAACTGAGAAGAATACGAAGTTTTAAGGGTATAAATAAGTTCCTATCTTTCCATTTCCTTTTAATTTATCTTTATGATTTTCAAAGACATCCACAGCAATATCTTATAATGAAGATTGCCATTGCTTCACGCTTTTATTTATCGCGTTCCTTAATGAAGATCACATTCCTCACGAAGGGACAAAACGCCCCAAACGGAATATATTTGCGTTGCCAATTCCCACATCTGTTTTAAAGAAACATTTCTCAATGCTCTCAAGCCCATTTCACGACGGCTCCTATGAATGCTATAATGATAAACTCATTATTGTACACCACCATCTTTACATTTATGAATCGGCATCATCACACTCTTTTCCAATATTTGTCTTCCCTACTCCCTAATATTGTAAAGCCTTTAGTTATCGAAAGCTTTCATAAAAAGCATTTTATTTCTTTTTTCAAATGTTGTTATCCACACACTCATAACTATTTATGATATATAAAAGTATCGTTTTGATTGATTGACGATAAAAAGATCTAAAATGAGAAAATCTTACGCTATTAGAGTTTCTCATTTAATGTGGAGAGAGTCTAATTATCCTTATAAGTCAAGATATTATCTAACAAAAAAGAAACAAAACTCTTTTATTATATTATTTGAATTCTTGTATAAGAATTGTAAGTTTTTTCCCAAAAAACAGTATTTGGCTGTATTCTACAAAAGAAACTCTCCTAAAAGAGCTTAGAGTATCATTATTTTCGACTTTTTGTGCACAAAGTATCTGTTGGACATCTTACAGTTGTCAATATAATGTGATGCAGTCTAAAAAGACAAAATAACGTTGGAGATAATTTCAGCATGAAAAAAATTGAAGCCATTATAAAACCTTTCAAACTTGATGAAGTGAAAGAAGCGCTTCAAAAAATTGGGTTACATGGTATTACAGTAACAGAAGCGAAAGGTTTTGGTCGTCAAAGGGAACATACAGAACTTTATCGTGGTACGAAATATGTTGTTGACTTTCTACCTAAAGTAAAGATTGAAATTGTTGTGTCCGATGAAAAACTGGAACAAACTGTTGATGCAATACGTAAAGCAGCTCAAACCAAACATATAGGGGATGGAAAGATATTTGTCTTTTCCATTGATGATGCAATTCGTATAGACACGGACGAAACCGGTATCGATGCCCTTTAATAAATAACGAGAAAATTCACTTTTTTATCCACCTCAACGCCATATTAAGGAAATTGAATATGACAACCGCATCAGATATTATCAAACAGATTACAGACAACGAAATCCGTTTTGTTGATTTACGTTTTACTGATCCACGAGGAAAATTGCATCACATTACAATGGATATCGCAGAGATCAGCGAGGATACTTTTAGTGATGGTGTCATGTTTGATGGTTCTTCAATTGCTGGTTGGAAAACAATTAATGAATCTGACATGGTTTTAATGCCAGATCCAGCAACAGCACATATTGATCCTTTTTTTGCTCAATCTACTTTGGTCATATTTTGTGATGTACTTGATCCTGTCTCTGGTGAGTTTTATCGTAGAGATCCTCGTTCTATCGCCAAAAGGGCTGAGGTTTATATGAAATCTTTAAACATTGGAGATACAATCAATGTGGGTCCAGAAGCAGAGTTTTTTATCTTTGATGATGTGCGCTATAAAACGGACCCTTACAACACAGGGTTTAAACTCGATTCAAGTGAACTTCCCTCTAATGATGATACGGAATATGAAACAGGAAATCTAGGGCATCGCCCACGAATAAAGGGAGGCTACTTTCCTGTTCCGCCGATTGATTCCTGCCAAGATATGCGTTCTGAAATGCTCACAGCACTCAAGGATATGGGCGTACAGGTCGAAAAACACCATCACGAAGTAGCAGCAGGCCAACATGAATTGGGTATTCGTTTTGATACACTTGTTCGCGAGGCTGACAAGATGCAAATTTTTAAATATGTTGTACATCAAATAGCAAACAGCTATGGGAAAACAGCAACCTTCATGCCAAAACCAGTTTTTGGTGATAACGGCTCTGGAATGCATGTCCACATTTCCATTTGGAAAGATGGTAAACCCATTTTTGCAGGAAATGAATATGCCGGACTATCAGAAACCTGTCTGTTTTTTATCGGTGGTGTTATTAAGCACGCAAAAGCAATAAATGCTTTTACCAACCCATCCACAAACTCCTATAAACGTTTGGTTCCTGGTTATGAAGCTCCTGTTCTTCTTGCCTATTCAGCACGTAATCGTTCTGCATCTTGCCGTATTCCTATGAGCTCCTCACCAAATTCAAAACGCGTAGAAGTTCGTTTTCCAGACCCAACAGCAAATCCCTATTTGGCATTTGCAGCCCTTTTAATGGCTGGTCTTGACGGTATCAAAAACAAAATTCATCCCGGACATGCTATGGATAAAGATCTTTATGATCTTCCCTTAAAGGAACTTAAAGAAATCCCTACTGTTTCAGGAAGCCTGCGTGAAGCGCTTGAAGCACTTGACAAAGATCGTGGCTTTCTTAAAGCTGGCGACGTTTTTGATGATGATCAGATTAATTCCTTCATTCAAGTAAAGATGCAAGAAGTCTTGCGTTACGAAACAACACCCCATCCTGTTGAATTTGATATGTACTATTCTGTTTAAACAATCAATACGCATTCTTTTGATTTTAAAAATGGAGGCAAAAGCCTCCATTTTTGTGGATATTCTTCTCATGCAAAAGCGCAAGAGGCTTTTTGCTCGTCCGCTTTTCCTTTATAATGTGTTGAATCTCTTCAAATGAATTAACAAAGGTTTCTAATGCCGCGAATTTGTTTTCTCGTTCCCGTTCTTTTATGCATTGTCTTTATCACATCAACAACTAAAGCACATACAATAACCAACCAAAAACTTACAACTCTTGAGAAAGCAACATCTGCTTATAGTAAAGCACTTAAAAATGCCGATGCAAATGCCATCTTAAATGCTATTCCTCCCCAAGTCATCAACCGCTTAACCGCCAAAAAAAATCTTAATCAATCACAATTTCTACAAATCATGAAAAGCCAAATAGAACGGTTGGCAGAAAGTTACAAGATTGAAACAATCAACATTGATCAAAAACAAAAACGTGAAGGTACCCTTGATAATGGTACCCCTTATTTTGTTATACCCGTGGAGCTTGTAACCACAACAAATGCTGGAAAAAAATGCTCTATTCAAACTGAAATTATTGCCCTACTTCACGATAACCAATGGTATTTTATCCGTGGCAATGACGAAGCGCTCTTAACCATAACCAATGAACTATTTCCTGGACTTGATAAAGTAAAAACCAATCCTCAAAAAGTCACAAAAATACTCTGAGCGAAAAGAATGCACGTAAATAAAAGATTTTCCCCTATAAACAAGTTGTAACAATTGTAGCAGCAGCATTAAATTCAACTTTTTTATGAGCACGGCGTGCTATTGTGTCTTTATCCGTTCCCCATTGCTCCATCATCCAATCTTCATCTAAATGGGCAATAGACCAAGCATGATCAGCATCAATGTTTCCCGCAGCAACAGCAAGAGCAATGAGAGCAGATCCCGTTAATGTTGTCATCATATGAAGTGCCGCAAGCATATAAGCAGACTCAACTCTACGTAAATAATGACTCACAGCTTGAAGTGCTTCTGGTGATTGTTCCACATGCATCAGCCCTTCTGTCAAATAAAACCGCGCACCCAGTTTTTTTTCTGCCCAATCTAATAAAGGATCCCATTGTTCAGATTGTTTTTGCACCAACTCTTTAGGTGTCTGTGCACGATAAAAGATCATATCACATGCAACGAAACGCAATAAATCTTCAAAAACCGCCTGCATATCATCAGCGATACCATCAATAACAGTATTAACCAAACGCGTCATCGGCATTTTTGCAGGATCAACAACGTGCTTTTGGTTCTCAAATTCCTGAGCAACGTATTCAGCAAACACTTCTGTTGGCACATGAAAATGACGCCTTGCGGGCGTTTTTACAGGACGTTCATCCAACAAAATCGTAAAGCCGCCCTCCTCACAAGCGATCTTCACTTGCTTATAAAACCGTTTTGGGTGTGATTGGAATGAAAGATTTTGAATCTTTTGAACAGAACTCTTTTTATTCAATGGCATATCAAAATGATCCAAAATCTCACGCATATTTGTTTACCTCTGATTTTTTCAAGAAAGCGACTGTTTCTTTAGGTTCTGTAGCTTCAATAAGGTTTAATCTGACCTTCTTAACGATTCCAAAGAAGAAAAAAATCTTGCCAATCTCAATCTAACTTAAGAGTTATATTTCATGTTTCTTTTACAAACAAGACAATGATGATTGCCTTTTATATATTTAATACAATCATAATAGTAAAACAATTTTTAAAAGTATTATCTTAATTAAGAAGTTAAATATATTGAGTTTTATGGCAAAGATGTTCACGCCTTACCAATTTGCTTATTATTCACCTATAATAGTATTATCAATATGAACAGATTCAAAAACGCTGCTCATCCAAAAAATGATAGAGCAGTACGGTTTACGTGTCATTCACCTTCGCTTAACCATTCCAATAATTCTCTAACATATCCAATAAATACCCTGCATAGAATTTTTCTGCTCAATTACTCCCCTAAAAGACAATGTTTTACGGCATGATAGAATAATGAACAGACAAAATTATAATTGTAAATTTTCTTTCATATATACATTATTTTATAAAGCACTAAATTACTTAACGCATTGTGCTTGATATACTCTACATATTACAATAGTTTAAATTTAGGCATATAATTATAAAGAATAGAGATCATGCAATCTGAAAATAATACTTTTATCTATACACTTGGCCCTGCAGATACTAACTGTGCAGCAGCAGCACAGTGGTGGCTTGACAATCACAATAGAAGTGTTTTTTTCACTGACTCGAGATCCCGTATTATCTTATACGCAACTCTTGAAGAAGCATTTAATGAATTTGCTCAGAAAAAGGATGGATATCTCTTAAGCTGTGCTGCTTACCCTGATTTGCATACACTCATATTTACCCGTTTAGGTGATATGCAATTATTTGACAGCTTTATCATGCCTACTCACTCTATGGTTTTAGCTAAACGCAATAACATTGATGAAATTAAAACCGTAGCGACTCATCCTGCCCCGCAATCTCTGGTAGCTCATCAATATGACAAAGTATTTGCCAACAGCAATGCTGATGCAGCCGTTTCTTTGTAAGGCTGAAAAAGCCGATGCTTGTATCACAACATCGGTTGCGGCAAATCGCTATAGGCTGAGTATTGTCGAAAATTTTGGACAAGTGCCAATGGCCTTTTTGCTCCACTCACTAAAGTCAACTAATCATGAAAAAATCTGAAGCGCTTCTTTCCATTGTTAACTTAGTTGACAAATTCCGTATGCGCCAAGAACGAGATGGGAGCATTAAAGAACCAACTTCAGCAGATAATAATATGATCAATGAATTGATCACTCTGCTGAACCACCATGCTAATATTCTTGACGGATTATCTCCAAAACTTTTAGCGACCATTTCTGATGATCTTCATCAGTGGATGATCAGCGGTTTAACGACCCCTCCTCAATTTGATAACACTTTGGCTGCTTTCAAAGCCCCATTACCAGATGCTCCCTTGTTTTTCTTGGCTCCAATGCGTGCAACAAATGGACCTGATCCAGAAGGATTCCGGCTGGAATTAGTTACAGGATATCGTCATGAAACGGCCTATCTTGCTGACGCCTCAAAATATACAAATAATTATCTATCACCTTTTCAATGTATAAAAATGGGACTAGCGTCAAGGGGGTTTTTAGAAGGCAATTGCATTGTTCTATTCCCAGAATCTGTAGCGACTGCTCAAAAAATTGATAAGCAAGCATTTGCTTTGTTTTTTTTCAGTAAATTCTTTGATATTTACAATAAGCAAACAATTGTGGAAGCTGAACGTTTACTCGGCCGTGATAGTAAATTCCTGTTCGGTCAATTGCATAGTCGAAACTTATCTAAAGAAGACATTTACGATGCTCGCTGTTTGTGGGGCTATTATCATGACTATGGACATCATACTGGACCGCGGCCATTGGATAAAAACCTATATATAAAATTAAATTGGTTCACTGGTCTTCTAGAAGAAACTAAAGTTGATTTAATTACAGTGCGTATTATGCTACAAAATCATCCAAAATTTTGGAAAGAAATAACTGAATTTGTCCTATTAGAACGCATATTCCGTTATCCAAAAGATTCTGATCAGCATATGACATTCGATGCTGCTACAGGGATCTTGCTTTTTGACATATTGATGCGGAACAAAGCATTGATTGAAACAAATCAAGGTTATCTTCAATTTGATTTGGAGCGTCTTGAAAAAGTAATAATATTGATGATAGCAGATATAGAAGCACTTGAAGCATTAGATGATGACGCTTATTTGGCAAGAGCTAAGGATTATATCCAAAATAATCTTGGAAAGCCGCAAACTTCACAGTCACGATTTAATTTTTCAACATCATCTTATGCACAGCGAGTGATTAGAGGATTAAATCATTGAGTTTTATAAAAGGACGGTTACTATTATTTACTTTTGCCATTCTAGCATTGTTTTCCATAAGTTGGTTATTATCTAAGAATTTGGTTAGCAATATACCCGTCATGCATGCGGTTGGACTTAGGTTGTTTGCCACCGCTGCCACCTTATGGCTGATTGCAGTATTTCGTGAGAAAGCTGTTTTCAGATCCCTACCATTGCTTTCCATGATACCTTCTTTTTTAATTCTATCAGTGTTAGGATTCTCGCTGTATTTTGTATGCAGCTTTGGTGCATTAAAATCACTCAAAGCCAGTGATTTAACCAT
Organism: Bartonella sp. OC16QHHD; assembly: GCF_042194035.1. NCBI lineage: Bacteria > Pseudomonadati > Pseudomonadota > Alphaproteobacteria > Hyphomicrobiales > Bartonellaceae > Bartonella > Bartonella sp. OC16QHHD. The sequence continues at coordinate 25,100 of NZ_JBHIMJ010000070.1, forward strand.
GGTGCTCGCTACTATTCCAGGAATTACTTATATATTAGGTGCATTGACAAATGTCCTTAAATTCTCATGGCTGAAGCTTAGTGGAGTGATAATTGTCAGTGTAGCAGCTGTAGTATTCAATATAAACAGTGGAGAAGGTGGATACAGCCTAATAGGAATAGCTCTTGCTTTAACAGCAGCCCTTTCTTACTCTGCTTATGGCTTATTGTCTAAACGTTATCTTAAAAATCTACCTTTGCTCACCTCACTGGCTTGGATCACGACAATTTCTGCAGCATCATTTATGCCATTATTTATTTTTGATCCTGCCCCACTCTTATATCTTAAGTTAGAAGATATATTTAAAATATTGATTTTAGGAACTGTTTGCTCGGCACCAGTTTACGTATTATACTAAAAAGTTTTAGCCGAAGGAGGCGTATTATACGCCAACACTATCGGCGTATTATCCCCTTTTGCAGTGGTTGCATGTGAATGGATAATCGACTCGAGCCCTTCTCTCAACATTATCAAAATAATTGCTATGATTGTAGTTGTTATAGGGATGACACTCTTATTTATAGATGCATCAAAGGTATCTACATGGCAACATAAACGCCATTCTCAAAACTCCAAATTTAATAAGGAAACAAAATGAAAAAACTCGCGTTAGTTTGCCAGCGCAATGCAAAATTACCATTTATATTTGAAGCAGCACAAGCAGCTAATATCGAATTAGTAATGATCTATGATACCGCTGAAAGCGCTCCCACTCAACACCCCGCAGCAGTCACTTCAACTTGGCAACTTCCTGTTTTTGATAACCCAGAGCTAGCTCTAGACACTTTTGCAACAGGAGCAAAAGAACGCAATATTGCTGGGGTTATGACCCTTCGCGAAGAAGCCATTCTATGGACAGCTTTGGCTGCAAAAAAAATCAATACTCCAAGTATTGAACCAGAAGTAGCAGCATTAACCAGAAATAAATATCTCATGCGTCAAGCTTTTGCTAAAGCAGGCTTAAGAACACCAGGATTCTTTTATATAGATAATCCAGAAGACCTATCACAAGTACATGCCTTAGACTGTCCACTCGTTATTAAACCCGTCTCTGGATGGGCAAGTGCAGGCGTCATGTTAGCTAAAAATTCCACCGAACTTCCTGATCTCATTAAAGCCGTATGGAATGTTCAGCATAAAGACATGGCACGTTTTAATGATAAAAATAAACCTGTAGGTTTAGTCGTAGAACAGTATTTGCCAGGAAAAGAGTTTGTCGTAGAATGCTTTGTTGATACAGCAGGTGTACACGTTCTATCCGTTGGAGACAAGGGACAGCCTGAGGGACCATGGTTTGAAGAAACAATTTATCGTCAACGCTGTGATATAGATGATCCTTTAATTATTGCTTTATGTGAGGCTGCATGCTCTGGAGTTAAAGCTCTTGGTATAAATATGGGAGCTGCCCATGTAGAGCTACGCCTAGATGCTAATAATTTACCTTATATCATTGAGATAGGCGCTCGTATAGGTGGATCAGGTGTTTCCCATTTTATTGTTGAGCAAGGCACAGGAATTTCATTTGCAAAACTATGTATGAATGCCGCTTTAGCTGAAAAAAACTTAGACCTTCCCGATATACTCCTAGCTAAAAAAGTGGCGGCAAATTATATTATTCCTCTTCATGGGTATGGACGGTTTTCTGGATTTTCAGGTCTAGATAAGGTTGCACAGCATCCTCAAACCGCCAGAACTATCATTTTTTTTGAAACCAATCACATTTCACCACCTCCACCAGCATTTGGTGGATATCCTGGTTTTATTTTCTCTGTTCATAACTCAAACGAAGAAGCACGCAATTACCATAAATGGCTCGATGATACCTTAAGCATCATATGGCAAAATACTGATTTATAATGATAATTTATCGTTATTCATATTGAATGAGAACGCCGATATCGTAGGATTTTCTCATTTTAAATCTGTTTATCAGATGAACAAATTTTTTAAAGCATTTGAAAAATGCTATAGTAGATAAAAATAAATCAACACAATATTTTCATATTTATTAAAACACATGATATCATTATTAAAAGAAGCAACTAAAATTCTGCACAAACAATGGTTTTAATTCCGATAGTAGAACAAGACTTTGAAAATCACATTTATTATTTTTTTAAAAGATTTATTAAAAATGATAGCGCAAACCACCAGAAAAATGAACTCCAGAAAAACCAGCCTTGGTTAACCTATGCTGATAGCTAAGATCACTGTAAAGTGTAACTTTAGAAGAAAACTGGGAATTGATACCCAAACCTGTTTCTAAGGAAGAACCGAAAGCACTCAACTGAAAAACATCTTTAAAATGAACAAATTGTTCTTTACCAAAACAATGAGCAAGATGAATATTGCCATAAAAAGAAGTGATAAGATCCTTATCAGAGGCTGTAAATGTTTTACTTAAACGCCCACCAACACGCACAAACCATTGACTCATTTTTTTCATATCAACATCAAATCCATCAATATCACGAAACTTATCAAATTGAAGATGTTGATAAATAAGCTGAAGTTGCGGATCAAAAATAAGATCTTTATATCCTGTCATAAACGTTTTACCAGCAGAAAACGAAACGTTCAAAGGATTTGCTTTTAATGTCGCCGTCTTACCCCAAACATGGCTACGCACATCCCCTTTAAACAAACCATAAGATAAAAGACTATCTATATAAAAACCAGTTTTGTGTTCCACACTACCGTATGCCGTAAATGACCATTTATTAAATGTACTCTTTTGACTTTGTTCCACGTTATGAGGTTGTAAAGAAAGCTTTCCATAGGTTCCCATAATCCCAAAAGATGTCGTACTATATGCGCTCTCTATTGTTTTGAGCAAAATATCTGTTTTTATAGCGTTATAATCAACATGACCATCGTACCCATATTTAAGTGTAGAAAGATCTGAGACATAACGATAACTCCCACCATAATCGTGGACAGATAAAGCAAAGTTCCCTTCAACTTTTAATAATTTACGAGGAATAGACCGCCTAACTTGCAACTGCTTTTGTTGATGACTAATATCCATGAGCCCAACATGAAATAAAGCATTTGGTAACAAAAGATAGGTCGGAACTTGTGGAACAACCTCTCTGACCTTTAACTCAGAAGGGGGAATAGCAGACACCTCTAAAGCAGGCTGAATATATTTACTTTCAAGGCGAAAATCCCAAAAATCTCCATCTCCTTCAACCAATCTTTGAGAAGTTTGTGCATTTCCAAGAGCAGAAGCTGGACCATAAGCATGAAGATAATATTGGTAAGGCAAACCCTCTAATGCGATATAAGCACGATTTAACTGAAAAGAATCCTCTGCCGCTTTTCCAGAAACCTGAATAAGTGAAATACTATGAGCATTTTCACCGGTTGCTATCTCACCCTGATTTTCTGCAACAAATTGCACATAAACTGTTGTTTTTCCAGAAACATCACCATGTATTAAAAGCCGATCAGTTTTTGTATTATCGAGCAAACCATCACTACTGAGATGCGTATTGAGATAAATATCTGCCCTATCTTGCGCACTATAAACTTCTTTTTCTCCCTTCCCAATATGAAGTGTCTGATACTCCTGAAACATTGGAGTCTCAAAAGCAATAAAACTATCAGAAACTTTCACAAATGAAATAGACGAACTTGTACGGTTTGCAACTTGCAAATCGATCTCTCTTCTTTTTGTCAAAAACCATTTTGATCCCCCTGTTAAATAAAGCTCAGCAATAGAATCATCGGCAACACGAGTCCCTCCTATCAATGAAGAAGAATTAGCCAAAATCGCTACACTCCCCCCCTTTTCAACTGTTAATAATAAGTCACCAAAAATTTTTGTACCTTCTGTTACTCCAATATAACTACGACTGTTATTACTATGAACAGCTGTCCCATCTGGAACCTCAAAAATCGTCCTTTTCAAAAAGACAAGCCCCTGTTCATACGCATCATTTTCCCCATCCCTCTCAAAATACATACCATGTTTGTTACCTATTGCTTTAATTGTTGAATCTTCAATATTAACCCGCGAAATTAAAATATTTCCTTCCCTGCCGTTATTGGATGGCGTGTTAGAATCTTGTCCAACTGTTAAAACATGAACATCCGTAGAAATAATATTCGTATTTTTTACATAAACAGAACCCTGATGTTTTACATTGAAAACTGTATGTGTACTTTTTTCATTTGTATTTTCTTTGTCTTCTGTTTTTTGATATTTTGAAGCAATGGTAACACCATCTAAAGTCGCACTCCCCCCTCTCCCCACATAAAGCGCAGCAGCATCATTCACATCAATAAATCCACTTTTCATCTGAATACCCGCATCAGCACTAACGAAAAGAGCACTCTCTTGACCGATACCCAAACCTTCCACTTTAATTTTTGTATTCGTTAACGTAACAGATGCTCCTCGCTTCTCTGCATAAGCAGCAATCTGAGAAGCCTCAATTGTTCCACGATTAACCTCAATCATTCCACTATCAGCTTTAAGACCTATTGATACATTTTTAAAAGCTGAATCGCTCAAAACAATTTTTCCCCCTCGTGATACAAAAACACCATAAATATCTTCTATACCCGCAGTAGCTTCAACCTCTACACGCGTTGCCTGAATAACTGTATTTGGCTCCTGCACTACTATAGCAGCAGGTAACATGAGAGAACGACCCTCCCCATTCTTTTCTTTAACAGGCGCCGTGAATTTATATACTTTATCACTAATTGTATGCTTTGAACCATCACTGCATCCGTAAGGTAATTTGTTTTCATCACATGACAGTGATGTATATGAATGAGAATGTGCCTCAATATTTATATTTAACAAAAAAGAAAAAATAGCTGCTGTAAAAAAGCACGAATACAAGTGATTGTTAGATACCTTGACTATCATTGTTTCTCAAAACTTTCTTTTTTCAACAAAAACAAAAAATGCTGGAAAAAAAATAAACCACAAATTAAACACAATAAGAACAAAACAAACAAAATTATTTTATTTTTTATGATAAAATCATAGCATTCAATAATATGTTTTGTGTTTTATGTAAAGAAAGAACAAAAAGTTTAAAAATACCATTTAGGATGAAAATCCCTTTAAAGAAGGCATCTCAAAAACCGCTGAAAACTGTAATTACAAAAGGCCCAAAAACCAATCTTAAAAAAACGTGAAAAAATGCGAATTTTGAAGAGATATAATATTCAATTTATCTCACCACAAAAAAATAAAAATACAACAACATGAGAATAACTTTTAAGATTAAACGATTAAAACGTTTTAATAAAACACAGCACAAAAAGATACAATATACGAAATCTATAACCGCATCATCTCTTCAACCACAACAAAAAAACAAGAAATTGCACACTAATGTATAAGCTAATGTACACAATTTCTATATTAAAAATGTTAAATATCTAACAAAGAAATTTGAATAAATAAAAAACTTCTCCTAATACCCTATCATCAATGATTTGAATTAATAAATGTAATATTTTAGATCTTTTGATAAAATCTAAAATACAGTAAAACACTCACCATTCTGAACTTAAAAAACACCAAAATAAAATTTCATCAAAATTAGCTCTATGAAAGCTATCTGTTGATTATCGTTAAAGCAGATATTTTAGCAAAGCTATTATTTGCCATTCTTTATATTGAATAAATTTCTCTAAACAACAACCCACTATCCTCCGCTAGCATCATCTGACCACAACACTATTGCCAATCTCGTAGCTGATGAATATAACTACATTGGAGACAAAAGAGCTATATTTCTCTCTTCTCCCGTTTAATATTTTTATTTAATTATTGCTTTAAAAATCAACGTTCTACTGTTGATGATCACTTGTGCAAAGCTTTTTTTATTTTCTGGCGCTTTTTATCATTTTCAAAACGTAACATCAAATCTCGCTCTTGTTTTGTCGAATTGGTTACACCAAAAGTATCATTGTCCATAACCTGCTGATACCCTGCTACCATTAAATTGACTAAAAATGAATCACTTCGCGGCGTTGATGAAAAATAGATTCCCTTTGAATCTTGTAATTTGTACCGATAACCTGCTTTAGTCATGCACTCATAAACTGCTGCAAAATCACTTGCACGCGAATCCATATTTTTAGAAGAAGCGTAGATTGGTTTCCAACCACATTTTGACAGTGCTTGTTGGACCATAGACTTACTGACACCAGACTTTTCCCATAATTCTAACGTCGATGGGGGAGGTTTGCTAATACACCCAGCAGAGCTTAATAAAATTATAGCACTCAATAATTTCAATGTTTTTTTCATTTCCCCCTCCGTCAATATTTACGATAGAAAGACTGATAAGTCTTCTAATATTTACTCACACGCAAGATGACTTTTGTTAGCATATAGATATTGAAGAAACAATCCCACCCCCCCATGGAAAAACAAGAATGTAAGGATTTTTGATTACAGCAGCCTCAATACTTAAGGTTGACATTCAGGTTGTTCTTTATGCTCTTGACAATGAGGACTATTCAAACGCCTCTCTACACTTCGCTGAGGAATAACTGCATCAGGCTGACAAATTGGAAGATTTTTATATTTCTCACACCACTTCATTCTTCCCAATTTATCTTGGAAACCTGCTTGGATCATACATGCATTCACAGACTCCTCAGCATTGAATTTCTCATCCGTACTTGTTTCTGTATCAAGACGACCATCAAGATGCTGTATTCCACATTCTAACAGAGCTTTTTTGATCTCAAGCTGATCAGTACCGGATTTTTCCCATGCATCTACAGCTGTTCGAGAAGGCTGCTCAGGGTAGCATCCAGCCATAACAAATAAGGTTATCCCGCTTAATAATTTTAAAATCTGCTTCATTTTCCTATCCTTGAGTAATTTTGATATTACGAAACAATCTATAAATATTTTACATGCTGTTTTTTATTTCCAAAACAATGATGAACATTATCAACCTATATTATTTTATCTTTCCGAAGATTATGCCATAATTATTATATCAAAAATACGGTAAAATTATTACTAAAATCATATATCTATCAACGATATGCTTATAATTATTATCAATATTTTGATTACAACCAAAATAGATATTTTATATTATTGCGCCAACAGTTGTGGTACCCATAAATAAATAGCATTGACATGCTGAATTAAGCCCCCCGCGTACGGGTATGAGAAACATGAAGGTAGGGATTGTGATCGTCACAAACAGCAAGACTTAAGGTTTGCATTCAGGTGCATTTTTATATTTTTTACAAAAAGGGCTGTTCACGCGCTTCTTGACACTGTGCCTCGGGATGACAGCACCCGGACGACAAATGGGCAAGTTTTCGGCTCTATGATTCTCGCACCAAGTCCCCCCCACTTTATCACGGAAACCTGATTGGAGCATACAAGCTTCTATGGTTGCTATTGCATTGTAGCTGAGCTTTCTGCTTTCTGGATCAACATCATAAGGCGTTGGCATACCACATTCTAATAATGCTTTTGCTACCTCAGTAAAATCTGCTCCAGGTTTCTCCCACGTAGCTATCTCTCCTGGAGGAGTTTTATTAAACTGGCACCCAGCTATACTCAATAGAGTTATCGCGCTTAATAATTTTAGAGTTTGTTTCATTTTTACTCCATGATTTAATTCAAGGCTTTTGTTCTAAATGAGATGTGCCATAAAACTTTTGGCATTTATAACCCACATCTCCAAGACAAGTATGGAAGCTTATGGGATTCATGATCACTCTCCACCATTCTTTCCAAACGTTACTACCAGCAGGTATCGTCTCGTAGGTATAGCCATTACCGCCAATAATTCTGCTTACAAAGTCATATCTATTCCCATCAAAGCCAATAGTGGTTTGTTTGCCATCACTCACATAACCTAACAGACCGGATGCAACTAAAACATTAAAGGCTGGTCCATAGAAATTGATATTCGTGTTGTCGGCTATCCCGCGAACACCTTCTTGTTTGAAATAATACAGCATATTCCTCAATGTTATGGTACCGCGGCTATGTCCATAAAGTTCCAACCCTGTAATACCATGGCTATACACCAAATCTTTTGCTTCTTGTGTGGAATTGGTCAAACCCCAAAAGTTATTTTCCATAAACTTCTGATAACCCGCGACCAGAAGTTCTGAGATAGCAGAATCAGCTTCTGGGAACACAACAAAATAAAGCGGATTATTTTTATCCTTCGCATGTTGCTCTGTATAAACAGCGGCTTCCTCTGGTGGAGTAAAGATGCCATTAAAGGATACATGCACCTTGCCATCAGAACCTTCTTGCAAATGCTGCTTTTCTTCATACGTTAAATAATGAAAGAGAGGGAACAATCCCGCCATTCCAAGCGAAGGCAAGGATAGCGGATTGTTGCTTATCACTAGCTGCAAGATTTAAGGATAGCATTCATATTGTTCTGGATGCTTTTTACAAAAAGGGCTGTTTAAGCGCTTCTTGACACTGCGCCTCGGGATGACAGCGCCCGGACGACAAATGGGCAAGTTTTCGGCTCTAAAAGTATAACATGGCCCACCCGCTCTTGCTACCTCTTCATCTTTATAGCGGAAACCTGATTGAAGCATGCAAGCATAAGTTGTTGCTTTTGCATTGACGCTCTGCTTTCTGTTTTCTGGATCGACATCATAAGGAGTTGGCATACCACATTCTAATAATGCTTTTCCTATTTCAGTAAAATCTGCTCCTGGCTTTTCCCAAGCACTCAAATACCCTCCAGGAGTTTTATTAAACTGACATCCAGCGATACTTAACAGAACTATTATACTCAATAATTTTAAGCTTTGTTTCATTTTTTCCTCCTTAAAGGGACTTGTACTCGATTGAATGAGCCATGAACATACCGACATGCTTGGCTCGCATCTCCAAGGCAAGTATGGGGATTTATGGGATTTGTAGCCACTCTCTACCATTCTATCCAAACGTTACTGCCAGCAGGTATCGTCTCGTAGGTATAGCCATTACCGCTAATAATTCTGCTTACAAAGTCAAATCTATTCCCATCAAAACCTGTTTCACGCGTCTGTGAATGGCTGCTATGATGGTCTGTCATGCCAACAATCGTCATACTTTCTCCCATTACATTGATATCTTGACCGGAAATCAGATGAGAAGCAATAATCGTAGCATCTCATTGTACATCCATATCAACATTGCCTGTTGCCTCAAGGATAGAGAGAATTGTTGTTGTGTGTGTTTCAGAGCTATTGGAAGATTTCTCGTGTAAAAAGCCATTTTCCGATGATTGTTTTTGCTAGTCGTAGTGTTCTTGAGCGCCTTTTATGGTAATATTGAATAATTTTGCACCGAAATACAGTTGCGGAGTGCATTTTGTCCGCCTCCACTTGTAATAAAAATTACTCTTGTATCAATATTAAAAAAATAAGTTTGATCCTTCCTCTTGTGAGAACAATAACAATAAGAATCGTAAAACTGTCACACGTTCATTGTTCTCTTTAATTTACTCTTCTATGAGATTTTATTGTAATACCTTGCTGCTGTTTATTAAAGTTTTTGTAAAAACAATGATACAATGCCTCATGTAACTTTGTTATCCACTATTTTCTACCAACGCCAATCCTCTTTGAGAAAAAATACATAAAGAACTTTATCTTCGCTTCTAAAAGCAATAGTAATTTTCTAAACAACAAAATTTAAACAACCAATTTTTTAAAGAGCTTAAAAAACAATTCTTACAATAACTTCTTTCGTGAAACAGAACTTCATTAATACGTTTAGAAAAATATATCTGCCTATAATCATGTATCTGGTAAAATCTATTTGCACTGTTAGGCATTTTAACCTGAAAGACTTATATTGATGGCACAGCTCACCATCAAAAAAACGCCTAATATTTATATGATTTTGTCGTTACCGTAAGCAATGGCTCACAAAAACTTCCAAAGCAAAATAATAACGAGCAGATTTTTTCAATCTAGATTGTTCTAACCTTTAGAGAAAACAATCAAACACCTGTTCTCCTGATGACATCAGCTATTTGTTTTGAGTTTTTTCTCTATTCACATTTTATTCAGCTTCTTTTGCTTAAAATTATAAAGTTTAAGTGCATAGAAACAAATAACAAGCCAAGCAATCCAAATAACACCTATAATTAAAACTGGTCGTGTCTCATCAAAGTACCATAGGAGAATAAAAATAAAAACCATAAATAAAATAGAAAAAATCGATCCTATTGGCCAAAATGGAATGGGAAATTTTAAACCATTCTGAGCTTCTTTAGGCATCTTAATTCGCATAAAAAATTGTGAAAGTAGAATCATCATCCAAACAAAAACTGTCGCAAATGTTGCCATTGCAGCAATAAGAAAAAAAAGCTTTTCATGATAAAAATAATTAAGGACAGCACCAAGAAGAAAAATACCAAAGATCATCAAAATAACAAAAACTGGTATACCGTTTTTTGATAAATATTGAAACTTTTTTAAAGCATAACCTTCCTGCGATAAACCATGGATCATACGACAAGCACCATACATTCCACTATTCATTGCTGAAATAGCCGCTGTAACAACAACAATATTTAAAATATTTGCTGCATATGAAATCCCAAGATTTTCAAAAATGGATACAAAAGGGCTATCCATGAGACCAATCTCATTCCAAGGATAAAGAGACATTAAAATAGCTAACGTCATGACGTAAAAAAGCAAAATACGAACTGGAGTAGAATTAATTGCCTTTGAAATCGTTTGATGAGGGTTTTGAACTTCCATGACTGCCATGCCAATGATTTCTATGCCACCAAAAGCAAAAACAACAACACTAAAGCAAGCTAAAAAACCAAACCAACCATTGGGAAAAAGTCCACCATTTTTCCATAAATTATGAACAGTAACGGTAGAAAAATCTGCACCTTCACCCCACCCCCAAAAAATAATTGCTATTCCTAAAATAATCATCGCAATGATAGCGATAACTTTAATAGAAGATAGCCAAAACTCTAGTTCACCATAGACTTCTACAGCAGCTAAATTAATACCTGTGATGATTAATGTAATACTCAGTGCCCATACCCAAGGAGCAACATCAGGATACCAAAACCCCATATAAGTCGCAAAAGCTGTAATATCAGCCAAACCAACAAGAATCATCTCAAATACATATGTCCATCCCGTTAAAAAACCTGCTAATGGTGATATGTAATTTGCCGCATAACGAGCAAAAGAACCAGGCAATGGATTATGAAGTATCATCTCTCCTAGAGCCCGCATAACCATAAAAATAGCTAAACCAGCAATACAATAGGCAATCAAAACACTGGGACCCGCAAGCTTAATTGCCTGTGCAGACCCATAAAAAAGACCTGTTCCAATAGCAGAACCAAGAGCTAAAAAAATAACTTGGCGCTTACTCATCCCTCTTTTCAGTTCATTTATTGCCATTTCTTTCCTTACTTTTTGAAATGCTGACAATCCACACCACGATAACAGCTCTATGAGAAATAAAGCCTTATGTTTCTTTCACAAATATATTTCAAAAAACATCGAAGACCAGCCAGTCCAACACTTTGCTCTAAACAATGAAAAAATACTTTTATTGCGAATTATTCAGCTTTTATAGCCTGCAATTTCGTATTATTTTATTCAAATAAAGTGATAATGAATTTTTTCATAATTGTCATTTAATTCATTTCGTATTCTCTAGTTTTTTACAGAGAAAATTAACCTTAATGTAATCTAAACTTTTAGGCTTCTATTTCAGTGTACTGAAATAGAAGCCTAAAAATTCATAACAAACACATTAACTATGCATACAATTAATTTTTTGTTACTTTAAGCCAACTTTCTTTGAGCTTATAAAAAAAACTTTTTACGCCAATTAAATAGCTCAATTAATGATAATACGAATCTCGCAAGTTTTCAAAAGCATGAGAAAATCTATCTACAACCCATCTTTTAAGGACTCCAGCTGCCTTAACGACAAGCTTTCCAATGAAAAAAAAATATACGGTAAAAAGAGCATCTTTGATTGTTGGTCCGATGATAGCGTTCTCCTTACCTCTGGAAATTTGCCCTGAGATAGCAATAAAATCTTTGTTTTTCGCTGAAATAAGAGGCTCTTTCTCTTGGGCCACTATCATAATGAAAACTTCCTCTGGAAAGCTACCTCTCCTAAAATTTGCATGAATCTCAAGAATTTGAGAAAAAAAAAGAACTGTTATTGAAACACATAATTTAGCACTTTTAAACATTCCTTTCTCCTTTTTTATTATAAATATCAAAAATGAACTATAAAATTCATAAAGTATTAACAAATAAGAAGAATATAAAATAAAACTTTTATTTTTACTCGATACAATACATATATTATAATTTATATTTATAGAAATATAATATCAATAATATATAATTCGTGGATATTATTTAACTTATATTAAAATTTCTGATATAAATCAGAAAATATAGGTGCTTTAAGTTTATAGTTTCTATAAAATAACAAAATATCTAGTTAACTACAAAAATCAGATATATACAGTAAAAAATATATAATTTATTAAATAATTCAAATATAGTATCGCTCCTCTATATTTTCATATGAGGAAGTTTTAAAATTCAATATCCGCCCTTCAGCATTGACCTTAAAACAAATACTATTGAAAACTTAATGAAGGAAAAATTGTTTCTGGTAAAACAGATAATAAGTGCCCTTCACGCACAAGTATATGTGCTTGATGAAGATCTGGAGCCAGATAGCGATCTTCCTTAAGAGAAGCAACATTTTTTCGTAGACATTCCATAACAGATTGCAAAAAAGTACTTGTTTTTAAAGGTGCACGATATTCAATTCCTTGTGCTGCAACAAGCGTTTCAATGCCAATAAGTGTAAAAAGATTTTCGCTCATTACCAATAACCGACGCGCTCCATGGCAAGCCATTGAAACATGATCTTCTTGATTGGCAGAAGTTGGGGTTGAATCAACGGAAGCAGGATGGGCCATTTGCTTATTTTCAGACATTAAAGCTGCCGCTGTTACTTCAGCAATCATAAAACCTGAATTAAGACCCGCATTATGTGCTAAAAAAGCTGGAAGTCCATAAGAAACTGCTGGATCAACCATAAGAGCAATACGCCGTTGAGAAATAGATCCTATTTCACATAAAGCAAGAGCAATCTGATCAGCAGCAAACGCTACAGGTTCAGCATGAAAATTCCCACCTGATACAACTTCACCATTCCTTAAAATCAATGGATTATCTGTAACAGCATTTGCTTCAATAATCAGTGTTTTTGCTGCTGCCAGCAAAATATCAAAACATGCCCCCATGACCTGTGGCTGGCAACGTATACAATAAGGATCTTGTACACGCTCATCCCCCCGTAAATGTGCTGCACGAATTTCTGAATCCTCTACAAGCTTTTCTAATGTTTTCGATACAGCAATCTGCCCATAATGTCCTCGTAAAATATGGATATCAGGATGAAATGGCGCCGTTGATCCCATGATAGCATCTGTCGTCAAAGCCCCTGCCAACAATCCACCACACAATGCCCGATAACCTCGAAAAAGACCAGCAAGTGCAAGGGCTGTTGATGTTTGAGTCCCATTAATAAGAGCTAGACCTTCCTTTGCCTCTAAAATAATAGGGGACAATCCCGCTTTCTCTAATGCAACCGCCCCACTCATACGAATATTTTGAAAAAATGCTTCCCCTTCTCCCATCATAACAGCCGCCATGTGAGCAAGTGGAGCTAGATCACCTGAAGCACCAACAGACCCTTTTTCAGGGATGACAGGAATGACGCCCTTTGCAAGCATATTTTCCAGCAAATTTACTAATTCTAGACGAACTCCTGAAGCCCCTCTTCCTAAAGAGATAAGCTTTAAGCTCATTATCAAACGCACAATATTTTCAGCTAAAGGCTCTCCTACCCCACAACAATGGGACAAAATAAGGTTTCTCTGTAAAACAGCGACATCGTCCGCATCAATTTTAATGGAAGCCAACTTCCCAAAACCAGTATTAATACCGTACACAGGCTCACTTCCAGCAGCAATTTCAGCAATGCGCTGAGCCCCTTTCTTGATAGCTAAATGCGTGTCATTATGAAGTTTACTCACTTCACCATTAAAATAAATAGCTGCAAGTTCACTAAGCGTCACTTCGCTCGGTTTCAGTATAATAGTCATAATTTACTTTCTTTTTTTATCAAAGTATAATGTTTAGCATTATTGATCCTTCTATAAAACAAAAAAACTATAACGACTCTTTAAAACGAGAATGCTTTCTTAAAGACATTCCTTACAGTGGAGTCATTATTCAAAAGTAGAATAGTTTACGATAAATGAAAATGAAATATTGACAAGCTCAACCAAGGTCATGGATTTCAAAAATAGACAACACATTAATTTATAATCATGATCTAGCATTATTAATATTAAATGAGAGAGCGGAATATCTTAAGATTCTTTCATTCCAAATCTGTGTATGTTGAATCAATCAAAACCATTCGCTTGCACGTCATAAGCGAGATTGTCGTATGGATAAAACTGTACAAAAAAGGACTAAAAACTCCTCTTATAAACCATGTCAAGGGCTGTCGCAACATTGGAAAATGACAAAGTGTGTGATGGTGCAGGCTTATTCTTTTATGAAGCGTAAAGATGGAGAGCTCAATGGATTTATCATCAAGCTATTCCTACTAAACTTATAAAAACCTTAAATAGATAGCTGCCACAATCTATCATGATTGCAAAAATTAAACTCTATAGAAAATTAAAAAACTTATTCAACACATCACAACAGAGAAAAAATTGAGCTTATTTGCCACTTCTAAAATTGTATTTAAAGCGCCAGATTAAACCTTGAAAAACACATCTTCAATAAAACCACATAAGACTCGGACTAACCCGTTATTTAAAATAGAAAATAAAAGAAGTTTTCTTATATCAAAAAAAATTAATTAATATATTGTTTTTATATTATATCTTCTAAAAAGAGAAATGCTTCATATAGCATATTTATATTTTACTTTTTGTTATATTCAATCTGAATTTAGAGATAATTTCAAAATGAGTTGTTTTTTAAAGGTTCTTCCAAGCCATTACCTTTTTTACTACAAATTTCTGATTATGATAATTTTTTGTACTTTTTCAGTTATTTTTGTCAAAATTTATTAAAAACACTCTCATTTAATGATAAAAAGCAATCATAAAAACAAAGAATTATCAAACATTTCTATTCAATCTACCTCTTTCCATTTTATAAAATAATCTGTTGTTAAACTGCAGTAAAGAAAGCGCTTCGATGCTATAATGCAGTGCATAAATTTTCTATTTAAACTCTCTCATATTAAATGAATAATGAAAATCAGCGGTAATAAGATGTCAATGTGAATGCTGAAGAAAAAAACTTTCCCCCTCAAAGTCTGCCTTAATAATGCGTTAATTTCCTGAATACCGCCCACTCTGATGTGCTAAAAGAGCAAAAGCAATCATCGATATCGGATTATCCTGCATACATATAGAGCTCACTTCGATACAAAAGCTCCAAATTGCCTTGCACTTCATATTTCTTTATCAATGCGACCAATTGCCGCAAATATTCTTCCCCATAGAAAGCAATAGCGCGTTGCGCTTGCGTTGAAGAGCGGCTCATTCCAATAAAAGCTTCAGATGGGATCATCATCGTCCAATTGTGCGTATGAAAAAAAATCTTTTCTGGATCTACCCCAAAGCCATCACTCATTTCCTGTAAAAAATCAAAATTACGATAATACCGAGAATAGTTCGGACTCATTTTCTCTAACAATGTCTCATAAGCCTCTAGAAATTCGCTATGCTGGAAATCGCGATTATTTTGAATAACCGCCATGACACCATTGACCCGAAGTTGATCTGAAACAGAACAAAGCAACTTAGAACGATCCATCCACTGAAACGCTTGCGCTGCAATGACAAGATCAACCTCGCCAATTTGAGGCAATAGGTCTTCGGCACGGCCCTGATACCACTGCACCGTAGGAAATTTTTTTCGCCCCTGCTTAATCATATCTGCCGATACATCGATAGCATGATATTGGTGCTCATTTCCTAAAAATTTAACAATTCCCTCTAATGCGATGCCTGTCCCAGCACCCACATCCACAATGGACAAATGCTTTTTGTTCTTAAAAGGATGAAGCATGGTTTTAAATAAAGTAAGGGGATAGCGAGGACGATAACGATCATAATCATTAGCCAATCCATCAAACTTTTCACTTTGCCGCTGAACACTTTCTATCATAGGACTTTCACCCTCCTTCTCAATTACTACCATACATAATAAAAAAGCCTTTTTTATCCAATGTATTAAAACTTCTAAAGGAGGAAAATAAGAACTGCCCTGACCTTCTATCTTTCCATAAGATTGATACTTACATTTTTCTCTTTTCCAATTGTTATCTGCACGTTGCGAAATCCAAACTCCTACGAAAATAATATAATTTTCTGTAATAATAATTGATATAAATATTATTGATCTTTTATAAGATGACATCTATATTACTATTATTATTTTAATATCAACAAGTCACTTAAGCGTACCTAAAACGCATAGAGATATCAATTTATTGATAAATACGCCTGTTTATAAAGTTCAAAATACTTTCCACCAAGAAAATAAACCCTATATAATACATAAAATATCTGTGGAGACATCTTTATGTTAAATGTACAAACTTCTTCAATGTTTAAAATATTAAAAAAATTTCCAATCGTGATTTTTTTGGCATGGTTAGTGCCATTTTTAAGTGGGTGCGGATTTAATACGATACCAACAAATGAAGAAAAAGCACATGCAGCATGGAGTGAAGTGCTCAATCAATATCAACGTCGTACAGATCTCATTCCCAATCTTGTAGAAACAGTTAAAGCTTACGCAGCTCATGAACAAAGCGTTTTCACAAATGTAATTGAAGCACGCGCCAAAGCAACGCAAGTCAACATTAATGCAGATATGTTGAATAATCCAGAAGTTATGCAGCAATATCTCAAAAATCAAGCAAATTTATCAAGTGCACTTTCGCGGCTTATGGCTGTTGTTGAAAACTATCCGGATCTTAAAGCAAACCAAAACTTTCTTGCTCTTCAATCACAATTAGAAGGAACAGAAAACCGTATTTCCGTTGCGCGCCGCGATTATATTGAAACAGTACGTGCCTACAATACTGCACTCAAAACAATGCCGACGATGATTTGGGCAAAATTATGGTTTCGTGATGCTAAACCTATGCCAACTTTTACCATCGATACTGATAGCCAACAAACACCAAAGGTTAATTTTAATTAATGAAATCATTTCGATACTCTTTGCAACGTATTGTATTTCCAAAATTATGGGCTTTTATCTGCTCTCTGTATTTAGTTGCTGCATTGGGAAGTATCGCTTGTTCGCAAATAAAATTTCCTCATTTAACAGGTTATGTTAATGATGTGGCTCATTTGCTCGATAATGCAACCAAGGAAGACTTGACAAAAAAACTGGCAGCACTCGAAGAGAAAACGGGAGATCAAATTGTTCTTGTGACACTCCCTACTCTTTCTGGCAATGATATAGAAACATACAGCAATTCTCTTTTTCGTACATGGGGATTAGGCCAAAAGAAGATCAATAATGGTGTATTACTGGTCATTGCACCGAATGAACGCACAGCACGTATCGAAGTAGGATATGGTTTGGAAGGAGAGCTAACAGATGCTCTTTCCTCTGTCATTATTAATAGCTTCATGATTCCTAATTTTCGTGAAGGAAATTATCAAAAAGGAATTGCTGAAGCAGTTGATGCAATTATCAAAGTTATTACAGAAAGTGATTCTGATTTTACTTTTCGCATCAAAGAAAAAGCTAAAATCGTTGAAGAACAACGTAAACAAGCTGAAAAAGAAGAAATAATTATAAATACAATCATGTTTCTCATTCTCTTTATAGTCGTTGGTTTGCCCATTCTTGCAATGATTTTTGGTAAAAAAGTGGGTCCACAAAAGTATCTCTGGCTGGGGATCATCTTCACACCTTGGTTTCTTAACTTAAGTGCCGGTGGCAGATATCCTGGTGGAAGGTTCGGTGGTCCTCGAGGTGGAGGGGGATTTAGGGGTGGTGGTGGATCATCAGGTGGTGGTGGTGCAACAGGAAGATGGTAAAAGGAACGTGGATTTTTAAGCGTAGCAAATCTTCTTAAGATAAAATTTATGAACGTATTCTCTTTTATTCAACAATTCTATACCTTACTCTGTAATCACTTTTATTGATTACAAAATAAACTCAAACATCAAGATAAATATTACCAATGACATTTGAATTGAAACATACGGATCGTAATCACTTATCACATCATTTTAATGCAATTCTAGGAAATCCACCCGTTGAATGGAAGATAAGTGATCATCTAGTTGAGTATCCTGAAGCTCTGCGTTATATGCAAGAACGTGTAGAAAAAATTCTTGCAAAAACCGCGCATGAACAAGTTTGGCTTCTTGAACACCCTTCCCTTTATACAGCGGGAACGAGTGCAAATAAAAAAGATCTTTTAGCGCCTAATTTATTCCCTGTTTATGAAGCAGGACGTGGAGGTGAATTTACATATCACGGTCCAGGACAGCGTATTGCTTATATCATGCTTGATCTTAAACGCCGAAAACAAGACATTCGTGCTTTCATTAGTGCATTAGAAGAATGGATCATACAGATGCTTGCCAACTTTAATATTAAAGGCGAACGCAGAGAAGATCGCGTTGGTGTCTGGGTTAAACAGTCTCATTGCCCATCAAAACAAAATGATCTTTCTTCCGAAGATAAAATTGCAGCTATTGGCATTCGAGTGCGCAAATGGATAAGTTTTCATGGAGTTTCTATCAATGTTAATCCTAACTTAGCCCATTATTCAGGAATTGTTCCTTGTGGAATTACAAACCACGGTGTAACAAGCTTTCTTAATCTCGGTTGCCATGTAGCAATGCATGATGTTGATATTGCTCTCAAACACGCTTTTGAACAAATTTTTGGCCCAACAATCGATGTTTCCTAAGTGCATTGATTTTTAAATAAAAAACAGGCATAAAATTATTTTAATAAATATTTGATTTTATGAGGTGGATAGTTAAACGCTATGAGCGATAACAAAAAGGATCTTTTTAGTGTTTTAAATAAAGCCCAATCTCGGGTAAATACAAAAGAAAACACTCTGCAGTCTCCAATGAAATCAAACGCGATGATTTCAAGAAAAAGTGCAAAAGATACGCAAGAAGATGACTATAATGCCCTCTCTATTCGAGTTCTTGAGGGTTTAGAGCCTGTACGTTTACGCCCTGGAATGTATATTGGTGGAACAGACAGTAAAGCGCTTCATCATTTATTTGCCGAAATTATTGATAACGCGATGGATGAAGCTGTTGCGGGTTATGCAGATTCTATTGAGGTCTCATTAGATAGGAACGGTTATATAACCGTTACAGATAATGGACGCGGTATTCCTGTTGAAAATCATCCTCAAATGCCTGAGAAATCGACTCTTGAAGTTATTATGACACAACTCCACTCAGGGGGAAAATTTGATGGAAAGGCTTATCAAACTGCAGGTGGACTTCATGGAGTAGGAATTTCTGTCGTCAATGCTCTTTCTGATGATATGGAAGTTGAAGTTGCACGAGAACGAAAACTTTACCGCCAACGTTTCTCACGTGGTATTCCTCAATCTGGATTGGAAGATCTGGGAGATGTTTATAATCGTCGTGGTACGCGCGTTCGTTTTCATCCTGATCATGAAATTTTTGGTGAAAAAGCAGCTTTTGATCCAGAAAAAATCTATAAGATGACATGCTCCAAAGCCTATCTTTTTGGTGGCGTAAAAATTCGCTGGTCTTGTGATCCCGTCATACTTGAAGGCGCAAAAAATATTCCTGAAAAAGCTGTTTTTCATTTTCCCGATGGGCTTAAAGACTATTTACTTTCGTCACTAAAAGATGAATATCGAGTAACGTCAGAAATTTTTTCTGGCAAAACACAACACAATAATGGCCATGGCTCCGTTGAGTGGGCTATCGCTTGGCATGGTGGTGATTCTTGTGTGCAATCTTACTGCAATACGATTCCTACAGGAGAAGGCGGAACACATGAAATAGGATTACGTCAAGCTCTTTTGCGTGGATTGAAATCCTACGCTGAGTTAATAGGAAACAAGCGCGCAACGATTATTACGTCTGACGATATTATGATTTCAACAGCCGCAATACTTTCAGTCTTTATCAGTAACCCTGAATTTGTTGGACAAACAAAAGATCGATTAGCAACCATTGAAGCACAGCGTATCGTTGAGAATGCAATCCGCGATCCTTTTGATCATTGGTTAGCAAATTCCCCACAAGAAGCAACAAAACTTCTCGATTGGGTTATTGAACGTGCTGAAGAACGTGTTAAACGACGCCAAGATAGAGAAATAAGTCGAAAAACTGCTGTCCGTAAATTACGTCTGCCCGGTAAACTTGCAGATTGTAGCCAGAACCATGCTTTGGGTGCTGAACTATTCATTGTTGAAGGAGATTCTGCAGGAGGATCTGCTAAACAAGCAAGAAATAGAGCAAACCAAGCAATTTTACCTCTTCGTGGTAAAATCTTAAATGTCGCCAATGCTGCACATGAAAAAATGAACTCAAGCCAAACAATTAGCGATCTTATCCTTGCTCTTGGATGTGGAACACGCTCCAAGTATCGTGAAAAAGATCTCAGATATGAACGTATTATCATCATGACAGATGCTGATGTTGATGGTGCTCATATTGCGTCACTGCTCATTACCTTCTTCTTTCAAGAAATGCCTGACCTTATTCATCAGGGACATTTATATCTTGCCGTCCCTCCCCTTTATAGAATATCGCAAGGAGGAAAAGTTGCTTATGCTCGTGACGACATTCATAAGGATGAATTGCTCAAAACTGAATTTACTGGAAAAGCTAAAATCGAAATCGGGCGTTTTAAAGGGCTGGGTGAAATGCGCGCAGAACAACTTAAAGAAACGACTATGCATCCTCAAAAACGTACATTGCTTCGTGTTTCTATTGATGCCGTGGAAATGCAAGAAACGAAAAAGACTGTAGAAAGTCTCATGGGAACAAAACCAGAAGCACGATTTCGTTTCATACAAGAAAACTCTACTTTTGCTTCTAATCTAGACATCTAATGTAAAAAATATCCCTGTCAAACCACTGCAGCTGCGTCAATCACGCGCAGTTGCGGATTGATCGTTCCATTCCAATAATTCAAACTAAGATGACCAGCTAAATGAATCATTTCACCAATATTTTCAAAAAGAAAATCACCAAGCGATGTCCCTACAGCACGAAAAGCTATTCCTTGTAGTTTTTTTCCTTCAACATTAGATACAATGAGGCGAAGATGTCCTTTACCAACTTCAGATAGATTCACCAGTCGATGAGAGGGAAGAACAAAAACAGGTGTTGCATTCCCTGCCCCAAATGGCCCTGCTTTTTCAAGCAATTCAAACAGCGCTTCATTAACACCAGAAGCAGAAAGAGAACCATCTATACTAAGAGATTTTTTTGCACGCAACTGTGAAACCATTAAAGAAACTTTTTCTTCTAGCCATTTTCGAAAAATTTCAATTTTTGTTGATTGAATTGTAATTCCTGCTGCCATACTATGTCCCCCTCCTTTTTCTAATAAATTTAATGTAACAGCTTCACGAACGAGTGCTCCTAAATCTATACCATTAATTGAGCGTCCCGACCCTACGCCATTTCCATCTTCTTTCAAAGCAATAGCAAAAACAGGGCAAAAAAAACGCTCTTTGAGACGGGAAGCAAGAATACCAATAATTCCCGGATGCCATTCTTTATGAGAAATCACAAGTGACAATGGTATTTCTTGATCTTGATAAAGAGAAGAAATGTAAGATTCCGCTTGTGCTAATTGAATGTTCTCCATTTCTTGGCGTTCTTGATTAAGCCGATCTAATTGTTCTGCTATTCTGTCCGCTTCATCTTTATTCTCACAGCTAAGCAAACGTGCTCCCAAAGCTTGATCACCAATGCGCCCTCCTGCATTAATTCTAGGACCTAATAAAAAACCTAAATGAAAACTATTAAGCGGCTCCCCTATTCGTGCAACCTTTGTTAAAGCTGTTATTCCTAGATTATGCATAGAACGAGCAACTTGAAGCCCTTTTAACACAAAAGCACGGTTAACCCCCTGTAATGGAACGACATCACATATGGTTGCCAATGCAACAAGATCAAGCATACTTAAAAGATCAGGCAGCGGTCCTTGGAATTGTTTTTTCCGCAGCAAATGATGAACCCAAGCTAACGTAACAAAAACAACGCCAGCTGCACATAAATGCCCCTGTTTAGAAAAATCATCAGGACGATTAGGATTGACAAGAGCAACAGCTTCTTGATGAATCTCTGACATTTGATGATGATCTAAAATCACAACATCAGCACCAGCAAGCCTCGCTGCTTTTACCGCATCTGGACTATTTGCGCCACAATCAACAGTGATAATTAACCGAGCACCTTCTTGCACAAGCATCCTCATTGCTTGTTCATTCGGACCATAGCCTTCAACAATACGATCAGGAATATAAATTTTGACTTCAATACCAAAATAACGAAAAAAACGCGCTATGAGTGCTGAAGAACAAGCACCATCAACATCATAATCACCAAAAACAGCAACCTGTTCTTGATTGAGAAGAGCCTTAACAATACGCTCTGCAGCGCATTGCATATCTCTAAAACTTTCTGGATCAGGCATAAGCGTACGTAATGTTGGATTAATAAAAGCAACAGCCTCAGCTTCATCCACATCTCTTGCTGAAAGTACTCGAGCTAACTGATCTGGAAAACCAAATTTTTGAGAAATAGCGCGCGCATTATTTATCCCTTGAACATCAAGGGCATCTAACCAAGCTTGACCACAAGCAGAAGATTCAACATTGAGAAAATAACGAGACCACTGCATTATTACTTATTTTATAATGAAGAACGATAAAATACAATCATGCGTTAAAGATAAAATAGTCTTTTGCAACATTCATTTTAAATTTAAATGGTCCACAAACTTCTTTAATGTAGTATTATAATACCTTTCTCATAACATGTTGTTTTATAAAGTTTTTATTTTCTCTTGACGTCAATCAAAAGACATTATATCAGAGCAAGTAGTATGCGTTAAATATTTCGCTATGGTAACAATTTTCAACGCAAAACAGTAAAAATTCCCTTATATTAAAAGGGTTCTAATAAAGGATACTTCTATGGCAACTTTTTCACAAAAGCCAACTGAAGTGGTGAAAAAATGGGTTATTATTGACGCAGAAAACCTTGTTTTAGGTCGTCTTGCCACATTTGTTGCTAACCGCTTACGTGGCAAACATAAAGCTACATTTACTCCACATGTTGATGATGGTGACAACGTTATTGTCATTAATGCAGATAAAATAGCTCTCACTGGCAAAAAATATACGGATAAAAAATATTATTGGCATACCGGCTATATTGGTGGAATCAAACAACGTACAGCACGTCAACTTCTTGAGGGGCGTTTTCCCGAACGCGTTATTGAAAAAGCGGTAGAGCGTATGATTCCTCGTGGACCTCTTGGTCGCCGTCAATTGAAGAATCTACGTGTTTACGCTGGAAGCCAACATCCACATGAAGCACAACAGCCTGAATCTCTTGACGTTGGTGCTTTAAACCGCAAAAACAAAAGGATTGCTTGATTATGGCTGAAATTAATTCTCTTTCTGAGCTTAGCATAGTAACAAGTATTACAGAAACACATGAAAATGTTGTTCCTGTTCACGTGCAAAAGCTTGATTCACAAGGACGTGCTTACGCAACAGGAAAGCGTAAAGACGCTGTTGCACGTGTATGGATTAAACCAGGTTCTGGAAAAATCACGATCAACAATAAGGAATTTGACAAATATTTTGCTCGTCCTGTTCTTAGAATGATTCTTCGTCAACCAATTGTTGCAACAAATAGGGATACCCAGTTTGATATTATTGCAACCGTTGCAGGCGGTGGTCTTTCCGGACAAGCCGGTGCAGTGCGCCATGGCATTTCCAAAGCTTTAACCTATTACGAACCAGAACTTCGCTCAATCTTGAAAAAAGGTGGGTTTCTTACCCGTGATAGTCGTGTTGTTGAACGTAAAAAATACGGTAAAGCAAAAGCACGTCGTTCTTTCCAATTCTCAAAGCGTTAATTTCAATTTTTGCAATGCATAAAGCCTCGGACAAAAACGGGGCTTTTTTAAACTGCTAAAACAGACTTTTAGATGAATGTAGGAACAAATCTATACCGATTAGAAAAAACAAGAATGCAGAACAACCTCTTCTCTTAAGATAAAAGGCAAGAAAAATAGACCGAAAAAATTCAAAACTTCAGTTTCAATTTTTAAAATCTGTTTTACTAACTTGAATATATCCACGTGCTGAAGCACAAAAACATTTACGCGACGACTTTAGCAATCTTATAAGCTTTTCAATGTTTTTTCTATCATCACTTAACAAGCTTTAGTCCAAGAAATGCTTTACCATTGTGATAAAATGAGGGACAGAAATAGGCTTTGACATATATTCTTCACATCCACTGGCACGAATTCGCTCCTCATCGCCTTTCATAGCAAAAGCTGTTACAGCAACAACGGGGATTGATCGAAGTTTTTCATCTTCTTTTAATTGTTTAATAACATCTATTCCAGAGACCTCTGGCAACTGGATATCCACAAGAATAAGAGATGGCATTGATGAACGCGCCAAATCTAATGCCATAAGACCATTACGCGTTTCAACGGTTTCATAACCACTCGCTTCTACAAGATCGCGAAATAACTTCATATTAAGCTCATTATCTTCCACGATCATGACTTTTTTTGACATTCGTATAACTCCACCCTTCTCAGATAAAATAGAGAAATAGAAATGAATCCACATTCTCTTTGCTTAAGATAAAATGATAAAATGAATTGTAAACCACAAAGAGATTAAAAGATTCCAATAAAAGCATTTTTGCAAATATTTGTAAGACGCATCGCTATACTTATTCAGTTCATCAACATAAAACCCACAAATAGTCGTAAGATTGTGTGACCTTGTATTTTTTGAGTTGATATACAAAGTTTATGGATGTCTCAATTAATGCATTCGCGTTTTCATCATAAAAAAATATCAACCACAAACTTAGCTCAAATGCGCATTTTGAAGAGGAAAAAATTTAAGTAAATTTAAAAAGCAACTGATTAGCTGAATTTAATGCACCATATACTGGCATCCACAAAACAATATCTTAATGATATAAAAGGATAAACTTATCAATGTCATTAAGAGTAAAAAAATAAATAAACCGTGATTAAATATCACGGTTTATTTAATATAAAACATTCAATAACAGAATAATATATAAGTTTTATATAAAAATAACTTGCTGTATTTATACAGCTTTTTTACAGTGAGGGACGCGTAAATAAAAGTTAGGGAATAGGATTTTGCAACACGTCTCTCTAATTATTACGAATCAAGAGTTCTTTTCGGGGTGGTTTTTTAGCAAAACCAG